>NZ_JBHTLQ010000006.1:0-144551 GCF_042679085.1 Phenylobacterium conjunctum
GAGGGCTATGTGCTGCTGGCGCCCAGTGGCCAGGGCTGGCTGTTGCGCGCGGGCGCCGGCGCCCTGCGGCTGGGCGGCTCGGCCGCGCCGGGGGTGACCGCGGTGGATTTCGACCGCCAGGGCGCGGTTGTGGTCTCTGGCCGGGCCGCGCCCAAGGGTGGGGTCAGCGTCTGGATTGATGGCCGCCGGGTCGCCGAGGGCCGCGCGGACGAGGCCGGACAGGTCAGCCTGGCCCTGACCGAGCCCCTGGGGCCGGGGGCGCATGATGTGAAGCTGTTCGGCGACGGCCTGGACGCGCGGCTGCGCTTCGACGCCGGGGCCGCCGCGCCCCTGACCACCGGCCCCTTCCGGGTTCAGGCGAGTTCGGGCGGCCTAAGGGTCGACTGGATGACCCCTGGCGGCGGCGTGCAATCGACCATATTGGCGCTCTGAATTCGGCGCCCTGATGTAGCGTTCTGCGCCCAAGGATATTTGATTTGGCTTTTCATCACGCCCACGGCGCCGGCTCCACGGCGGCCCCCGATCCGACCATGCGGGCCGCGGAGAAATTCGGCTTCTGGCGCTCGATGGGCGAGCTGGGCCGCCTGGTGCTTCGCTCCGGCGCGGCGGGTCTGCGCTGGCGGCTGCCGGCGGCCCTGGCCCTGGTGTTTCTGGGCAAGCTGGCCGGGGTCTGGGCCCCGGTCATGCTGGGCGACGCCATCAACACCCTGGCGCCGGCGGCCGGGACGGCGGTCCGGATCGGCGCCGACTTCGTCACTCTGGCGGTGGCGTTCGCCGCCCTGCGGCTGATCTCGTCCTGCGCGCCCTATGCCCGCGACGTGGTGTTCACGCCCGTCTCGCAGCAGACCATGGCCAAGGCGGCGGTGGAGACCTTCGCCCATTCGCTGGCCCTGTCCCTGGATTTCCACCAGTCGAAGCAGACCGGGGCCCTGGCGCGGATCATCGACCGGGGATCGCGGTCCACCGACTTCCTGCTGCGCAGCGTGGTCTTCAACCTGGGCCCGACGGCCATCGAGCTGGTCCTGGCCATGGTGGTGATGGTCACCCGCCTGGATTGGCGGTTCGCCGTCGCGGCGATGGCGACCATCGTCCTCTACACCTTCCTGACCTTCCGGATCACCGACTGGCGGCTGTCGCACCGCCGCCGCCTGAACGAGACCGACACCCGCGCGGCCGGCGTCTCCGTCGACGCCATGATCAACTTCGAGACCGTGAAGACCTTCGGCGCCGAGGCCCGCACTGTGGGCCGATACGAGACCGCCATGGGCGAATATGTCGGCGCCTCGGTTCAGGCCAACGCCTCGCTGTCGCTGCTGAACGCCGCCCAGGCCCTGGTGCTGAATGTGGGCTTAGGCCTGATGGCGGTGATGGCCGGGATCGAGGTCATGCAGGGCCACATGCGGATCGGCGACGTGACCACCGCCATCCTGCTGCTGACCGGCATCTATGGCCCGCTGAACATGCTGGGTTTCAACTACCGGGAAATCCGCCAGGCCTTCATCGACATGGAGCAGATGGTCGGCCTGACCTCGATGAAGCCTGACATCACCGATGCGGCCCAGGCGACACCCCTGCCGCCCGCGACGGGGAAGGGGGCCGAGCTCGCCTTCCGCGAGGTGGAGTTCCGCCACGACGCCCGTTCCACAGGCCTGACCGGGGTGAGCTTTGTCTCTCCGCCGGGGACCACCACCGCCCTGGTGGGGCCGTCCGGGGCCGGCAAGACCACCGCCGTGCGTCTGGCCCTGCGCCTGCTCGACCCGCAGAGCGGGGTGGTCAGCCTGGACGGGGTGGACCTGCGGTTGGCCCGCCAGGCCGATGTGCGCCGGGCCATCGCGCTCGTGCCCCAGGACGTGGCCCTGTTCAACGACACCCTGTTCGCCAACATCGCCTTTGGCCGGCCCGAGGCGACCGAGGCCGAGGTCCGCGCCGCCGCTGACGCCGCCGAGCTGGGGCAGTTCATCGAGAGCCTGCCCAAGGGGCTGGAGACCGTCGTGGGCGAACGCGGCCTGAAACTGTCTGGCGGCGAGCGCCAGCGGGTCGGCATCGCTCGGGCCCTGCTGGCCCAGCCGCGACTGCTGATCCTGGACGAGGCCACCAGCGCCCTTGACGGCCCCACCGAGGCCGCCATCCAGGAGACCCTGCGCAAGGTCCGCACCGGCCGCACCACCCTGGTCGTCGCCCACCGCCTGTCCACCATCGTCGACGCCGACCAGATCCTGGTCCTGCGCCGGGGCAAGGTGGTGGAGCGCGGGACCCATGCCGAACTGCTGGAGAAGGCCGGGGAATACGCGGCGCTCTGGCGGCGGCAGACGCGGGCGCACTAGGGGCGCAATATCGGCGCGACCGTCAGCTTGCGCATCGATCCCGCAGCTGATCGGCGGCGGTTGCGGCTGACAACGCCAGCGGCGAGGGCAGGGCGTCCAGCTTGAACCAGCCCAGGCCGGTGTGTTTCTCGGGTTCGAGCAGGATGGGCTCGCCTTCGAACCTCTCGGCCAGGAAGGTCGGGGAGACCCAGTGGGCGTCCGGGGTCAACAGGTCCACGACGCAGAGGAGCTGGAGATCGCCCAGGCGCAGGCCGACTTCTTCGAGGATTTCACGGCGGGCGGCGTCTTCGGTGCGTTCCCCAAGATCGATCTTGCCGCCGGGCAGGCTCCAGCAGCCGGCTTCAGGCGGGCGGGCGCGGCGGATGAGCAGCAGGGCGTCGTCGCGAAGGATGGCGACGCCGCAGCCGACCCTTGGCTCGTTCCGTGATTCTGCGCCCATCCGGGCAGACTAGGTCGGTTCGGCCATCCCGTCGTTCGCCAGGGCGCTCAGGCCCCGACGCACCGCCTTGAGCATCAGGTCCGAGCGGGCCGGGTCGGTCATCACGCGGGAGAGGGCGAGGCCGCCGACCAGGGCGCTGACCGCCAGCATGGCGCGCTCTTCATCGCCGTCGAGGGTCCTGGCCAGGGTGGCGATGAAGCTGTCGACGTGGTCGCTCATCACCGCGCGGGCGGGCTCGTCGGCGCGGGCGGCGTCGCAGACCAGGGCGGCCACCCCGCATCCGCTGTCGCGGCCGTCGCGGTGCGAGCGGCTGAGATAGCCGCGGACCATGTCCTCGAAGCTCAGGCTGGGGTCCTGGGCCTTGGCTTCACCGTCCTCCAGGGCGCGCTCGAGCGCCTCGGTCAGCAGGGCCTGGCGGTTCTCGAAATGGCCATAGAAGCCGCCATGGGTCAGGCCCGCGCTCTTCATCAGGGCGCCGACGCTGACGGATTCCAGCCCGTCGCTGCGAACCTGCCGTGCGGCCTCGGCCAAGATGCGCTCGCGGCTCTGCGCCTTTTCGGCCTGCGAGTGGCCCATGGCAAATCTCCTGGTTGACGATCAACATTATGACCATCATCTTTCTGGATGACAAACATCATGCAGATGGCGCGGCCGTTCAGACGGCAGTCACGACAACCCGGTGTCCAGAGGAGCCCCCCTTGGCCAAACTCGACTTCTACTTCGACTACCGCAGCCCCTACGCCTACCTGGCCCAGACCCAGGTCCGCAGCCTGGGGGCGGAGATCGCCTGGCGGCCCTTCGAGATCCTTCAGCTGATGGACAAGGTGGGCAATGTGCCGACCAGCATCACCTGCAAGCCCAAGGGGGCCTATCTGGGCCGCGATCTCATGCGCTGGGTGGGGCTCTACAAGGTTCCGTTCCAGCGGCATCCGCAGTCCAGCCAGATCGACGCGCGCCGGCTGTTGCGGGCGACGCTCGCCGCCGAGGAACTGGGCCAGGCGGACGCCGCGGTCCGTGCCATCTTCAACGCATATTGGGGGCAGGGCTTGCCCCTATCGACGCCCGCCGACGTGGTGGCGGTGCTGAGCGCAGCCGGGGTTTCGGCGTCGGGTCTGTTGGAGCGCATCGACGCGGCCGAGCTTGACACTGCGCTTGACGCCGGCACGGACGCCGCTGTGGCGCGGGGCGTGTTCGGTGCGCCGACGATGTACGTCGGCGACGAGATGTTCTTCGGCAATGACCGCTTTGACTTCGTCCGCGCCAGCCTGGGAGCCGCCGCATGAAGCCGCTGGCCATCATCACTGGCGTTGGCCCGGGCACCGGCGCGTCCCTGGTCCGCCGCTTCCATGACGGAGGCTTTCAGGTGGCCATGCTGGCGCGCAACGCCGAGCGGCTGGAGGCCCTGGCCAAGGAGCTTCCTGACGCCTTCGCCTTGCCCTGCGACGTGTCGGACCCGGTCGCCTTCGAGGCCGCTCTGGCTGAGGCCGAGGCGCGGGGCGGGGTCCCCAAGGTAGTGATCCACAATGCGGTCGGCGGGGCTTTCGCCAACTTCCTCGACGCCGATCCGGCGGTTCTGCAGCAGAACTTCCAGGTCAATGTCATGGCCCTGATGCACCTGGGACGTTGGGCGGCGCCGCGCATGGAGGCGGCCGGCGGCGGGGCCTTGATCGTGACCGGCAACACATCGTCGGAGCGCGGGCGCGCCAACTTCGCCGCCTTCGCGCCGACCAAGGCGGCGCAGCGGATCCTGGCCGAATCCATGGCCCGCGCCATGGGGCCGCGCGGCGTGCATGTGGCCTATCTGGTCATCGACGCGGCCATCGACCTGGAATGGCAGCGCAAGATGAACCCGGACAAGCCCGACGATTATTTCTGCCATCCCGACGATATCGCCGCCGAGGTCTGGCACCTGGCGCACCAGCCGAGGTCGGCCTGGTCGTTCCGGGCCGAGATCCGCCCCCACCGCGAGGTGTGGTGACCGGCATGTCGCAGGACAAGGACGAGGCCCCGGACGGCTTCCAGCAACTCCAGGCCATGCTGACGCAGGACATCCGGGCGCCCATGGCCAGGACCCTGGACTTCCGGCTGATCGAGATCGAGCGGGGGCGGGTGGTCTTTGAGGGGCGGCCGGACCGCAGCGTCTATAACCCGATGGGCGGCGTGCACGGCGGCTATGCGGCGACCCTGCTGGACAGTTGCTGCGGGATCGCGGTGCACTCCCAGCTGGGCGCGCACAAGGGCCACACGACCCTGGAGCTCAAGGTCTCCTATGTGCGCGGCCTGACTGAGCGCAGCGGGCCAGTGCGCGCCGAGGGGCGGGTGATCTCGTCCGGGCGTCGGGTGGCCTTCGCCGAGGCGACCCTGCACGACAATGAGGGGCGGCTGTGCGCCACGGCCACCTCGACCCTGCTGGTGTTCGACGTGGATCCCGAGCCGGGCGGCGTGCTGCGTGGGTGAGACCGCGGGGTCCGAGACGCCCGCCCCCCTGACCGGAGGCCGGCTGGCCCTGCTGGCCAGCCTGGCGGCGCTGGGGGTGCTGGCCACCAACATCATGCTGCCGGCCTTTCCCCAGATGGCGGCCAGCCTGGCCGTCACCCCGCGGGAAATGGCCTGGACGCTCAGCAGCTTCTTCCTGGTGTTTGCGGTCGGCCAGCTGGCCATCGGCCCGCTGTCGGACGCCTATGGCCGCGCGCCCTTCGTGATCGGCGGCCTTGTGGCCTTCCTGGCGGGCAGCCTGGTCTGTGGGCTGGCGACCGCCCTGCCGGTGCTCATCGCCGGGCGGATGATCCAGGCGCTAGGCGCTTGCGCGACCTCCGTCCTGTCGCGGGCGATTGCGCGAGATTCCTATGACGGCGTCGAGCTGACGCGGGCCATCGCCCTGATGATGATCGTGATGGCGGCGGCGCCCGGCTTCTCGCCCGCCCTGGGAACCGCCCTGACGGCGGCCTTTGGCTGGCGCAGCACCTTTGTCCTGTCGTCGGCGGCGGCGGTGACCATCGGGGCCGCCTACGTCCTGAGCCTGGGCGAGACCCTGCCTCGGAAGCGGCGGCGCACCGCCTCGCCGGGCGCCGTGGGGCGCACCTATGCCGGCCTGGCCGTCGATCCGAGGTTCATCTTCCCCGGCCTGTCCGTGAGCCTGGTGATCGGTTGCCTCTACGCCTTCTTTGGCGCGGCGCCGGCGATCCTGATGGGCGCTATGGGCGTCAGCGCCGCGGGCCTGAGCGTGTTCTTCGCCGCCACCGTCGTGGTGGTGTTCGGCGCCGGGTTGTCGACCGGCCGGCTCATCCGCCGTTGGGGCGCGCCGAGGGTGGGGCTGGCCGGCGTGCTGATCGCCCTGGCCGGCGGGCTCTGGCTGCTGCTCCAGGCCGGGTCGACGTCCCCGGCGCCCTTCATGGCGGCGGTGACCCTGTTTCTGGGCGGCATGGGGCTGATCAATCCCATCGGCACCGCCATCGCCCTTGAGCCCTTTGGCGACCGCGCCGGCCTCGCTTCGGCGCTGCTGGGATTCTTGCAGATGTCCCTGGCGGCGACCGGCACCGCTCTGATTGGCGCCCTGCCTATCGGCGCGGCTAGCGCCTATGCCTGGATCGTGTTCGGGGGATGCGGACTTGCGGCCTTGGCCTTCGTTCCGGTGCTAGCCGCTGCGCGCCGAGCCTGACCGGGAACAGGGATCGGTTACGCCGACGCTGACGATATAGTGTCAAAGATATTTGACATCCAGCCTCGTCGCGCCCAATCATGTGTCCAAGATATTTGACACTTGCGGAGGCGGGCATGTCGTTGCGCGAGATTTCGGCCTGGGTGATGGGGGCGGTGATGCTCATCACCGGGGCCTACTACGGGAAGCTGGTCCTGGCGGCGGCGCAGGCGGGGGCGGGGCTGCCGCCGCCGGAGGACTTCCTGGGGCCGGCCATCTGCGCCTTCGTGGCGACCATCGTCGTCGATATCGCCCTGGCCATCCTGGCGCCGAAGGGGGCGGACCTGCCGCCGGACGAGCGCGAGCGTCCGATGCTGTGGCGCGCCGGCCATTGGGCGGGGCTGGTGCAGGGCGGGCTCGCCGTCGCCGCGGTGCTGTACGTGGCCCACTCGGGCGATACGGCCATCCTGTTCTATCTGATCGTCGGCGGGCTGATCCTCTCGCAGTTCGTCGAGTACGTCCTGCAGATCGCTTTCCTGCGCTCCGGCTCATGATCGGCCGCAAACCGCTGCCGATCACCAACCGGGTCTCGGCCTATCGCGACCAGCATGGCGGCATGAGCCAGGCGGCGCTGGCCGAAGCCATTGGGGTGAGCCGCCAGACCGTGGTGGCCATCGAGAAGGGCCACTATTCGCCGAGCCTGGAGACCGCCTTCAGGATCGCCCGGCTGTTCGGCGTGGGCGTGGAGGACGTCTTCGGGTGGGATGAGGCGTGAGCCCGAACCGCCTCTAAGCCCTTTCCCCATCCCTCCGTTTGAGCGGCGCCATCCGCCGCTCGCGTTTGCCGCGGGCGATTTCGGTGGCCAGGGCGTCGAGCTTGGGTTCCCAGAAGGCGCGGAAGCCGCCGAGCCAGGCGTCGGCGGCCTGGAGGCCCGCGGGGTCCAGGGCGTAGATGCGGCGCTGGGCCTGAGCGCGGACAGTGGCGAAGCCGTTGTCGCGCAGGACCTTGAGGTGCTGGGAGACCGAGGGCTGGCTGATGCCGAACTCGGCGCCGATGATCTCCACCACCTCATTGGCGGCGCGCTCCTCCGTCGCCAGCAGTTCGAGGATGCGGCGGCGGACCGGGTCGGCGAGGACGTCGAAGGCCTGCATCAGCTGCCTGTGCCCGGATGCGCCACCTCGGGCGGCGGCTCGCCCTGGAAGAAGGCGATGGTGCGGTCGGAGCGGACCTTGGCCTCGGCGGGGTCTTCACCGCCGGTGACATCCGCCGCGCGCCAAGCCTCGCCGCTCTCGGCGACGAAGGCCTTGCCCTGGTCCGAGGCCATCCAGGCGAAGACCTCGGCCTGGTCGAGGGCGGCGCCGCTGTCCAGGTGCAGCAGAAGTCCCATCAGGCCCATGTCCCAGCCGATGCCCACGGCCCCGGGGCCGAACTGGGTCCAATGGTCCTGCACGAGGGCGGTGTGTTCAAGCGTAAGCCGCGCCTGGTCGCCCTCCCGGGTGAGGCGAACGGCGATCCAGGTGACGTCGCCGCCGAACTCCCAGGTGGCTTCGAAGCGCTGGGGCGGGGCGCAGGCGGTGATGGTCCCGCCGGCGTTGCCCTGCAGCTGGTAACGGCCGCCGACCTGCAGATCGCCCTCAACCGGCAGGAACCAGCGGGGCAGGCGCTCGGGGCTGGTCACCGCATCCCACAGGTCCTCGACGTCGGTGTCATAGAGGCGGGTCAGGGTGACGGCGCTGGCGGCCTTGCCGTCCTTGTCGAAGCGCCGCACCGAGCGGTCCATCGGGCCCAGCACCCGGGCGATGTCGATATCCATGGCGTCTTCCTCCGTGTGACAGGGGGAAGTCTATCGGCGCGTAGTTATATAAGTAAAGAGCGATATTGAGTTTGGCGCTCGCGTCAGCCCGTGCGGTACTCGTCGCTGATGCCGATGCCGTAGCGGGTCTCGATCCACTCCGGGATCTTGGGGTCGATCTTCAGGGCCTGGGCGCGCTTGACCTTGCTGGCCGCCTTATCGCCCCGCATGGCCAGGATCAGGCCCTGGGCGAACAGCGCCGCGGCGTTGTCCGGCTCCTGGGCCAACAGCTTGCGGAAGCCGGCCTCGGCCACCGCCTGCTTGCCGATGATCAGGTTGAGGAAGGCGCGGTCCAGGTGGACCTCCGCCAGGGTCGGGTTGAGCTTGAGCGCCTTGTCGCAGTCCCCGGGCGTGGTCTCGCGCCATCGGCCCCTGGCGCCCGCCGAGCACAGCCAGGCGAAGACGTTCGGATCATTGGGCCGGGCGGCGGCGATGGTCTCATAGGTGTCCGGCGGCGTCTGGTATTCCCGCTGGGCGGCGTGCCGGTCGGTGAAGGTCCGTCCGGCCTTGGCCCCGCCGCAGAGCCGGGGGACCTCGGTCTCCTCGGTGTCCGCGGGCCGGCCGTAGCGGCCGCCGGACAGCAGCTTGGTCGACAGGGGCTTGCCGTCGACATCAAAGGCGCCCTGGTCGCCGTCGAAGATTCGGCCCTTGGCGCAGTCGATACGGATGCGCTGGCTGGTCATGGCGGCTCCGCCGTCAAGGCCGGTCGGCGATGAGGCGACCACCAGGACCACAGCCTCGGTGAGCTTGCCGGCCGGTGGAACCGAGTCCAGAGCGAGCAGGCGCGTCTGCTTGAAGCTGGTTCTCAGGAGCTCCAGGCGGCCCTTGGGCAATTCCGGCGTCCACCGGGCGTCGGCCTGGTCCTGGGCGGCGCTGACACTGTCGCGATAGAGCCAGGCCCCGCCGCCGGCGAGCAGCACCACCGCGACGCCCACGCCCGCGAGCAGCGGCAGGTTCGAAGATTTCGGCATGACACAGTCCCCCCGTCCGCCTTGATAGCGAACCGAAGGTGTGCGCGCCAGATATTCCCGTCAGGGGCGTGTTTGCCCCTTTACCGCCAGCTATTCCGCCGCCTTCGGCAGACCCTGTGTCCCCGCGCGCCGCTTGCGCAGGCCCATCTTCTCGAACAGCCAGGCGAAGCGGCGGGAGGCGACCTTGGGGGCCGCGAGCAGGACTGGGGTCAGGACCAGGGTCAGCAGGGTGGCGAAGGACAGGCCCCAGACCACGGCGGCCGACAGCTGCACCCACCACTCCGAGCCCGGCGCGCGGTACTCCATGTGGAAGTTATGGAAGTTCGGGTGGATCTGGAACATCAGGGGCAGGAGGCCGACGACAGTCACCAGGGTGGTGAGCATCACCGGCCGGAAGCGCTGGGCGCCGGCGCGGACCGCGGCCTCGTCGGCCTCATAGCCGGCGCGGCGCAGCTGGTAGAAGGTGTCGACCAGCACGATGTTGTGGCCCACCACCACCCCGGCCAGGGCGACGATGCCGGTCCCCAGCATGATCACCGAGATGTAGTCGAAGGTCCCCAGCAGGTTCACCTCGACCCCCAGCAGCACCCCGACCGTGGACAGGACCACCGCCGAGAGGGTCACGAACACCCCGTAGAAGCTGTTGAACTGCCACAAGAGGATGATCATCATCATGAACAGGGCCGCCGAGATGGCGGTCATGAAGAAGACCACCGCCTTGCGCCCTTCCTCGTCGGCGCCGGTGAACTTCCAGCGCACAGAGGGGTCGATGGGCGCCTTCTCCAGCCAGGGCCGGAGCTGGGCGATCTTCTGGTTCGCGGCCACGCCCTCGATTGTGTTGGCCTGGACGACGATCAGGCGCTGGCTGTCGCGGCGGGCGATGGTGGTCACCTGCTGGGCGGGGACGCGCTTGACGAAGTAGCTGGCCGGCACCGGGCCCATGGCGGTGGGGATCTTCAGGGTCTCGAAGGCCGCGACGTTGCGGCCCTCGGGCGTGAAGCGGACGCGGATGTCCAGCTCGTCCTCGGCGTCGTCGGGCCGGAAGCGGCCGACCAGCACGCCGCCGGTGGTGTACTGGATCGCCTGGCCGACGCTGAGCACATCGACGCCGTAGCGGCCGGCGGCCTCGCGGTCGACGGTCAGGTTCCACTCGATGCCCGGCGAGGTGCGGTTGTCCTCCAGCTCGATCAGCTGGGGATCCTGGGCGAGCTTGGCCTTGACCATGTCGGCGGTGCGGTTGAGGGCCGCGGGATCGTTGCCGCGCAGCTCGACCTGGACGTCCTTGCCGGTGGGCGGGCCGCCCTGGGGCTCGCGGACCTCGACCTGCATGCCCGGCACATCGGCGACGCGCTTGCGCACCTCGTCGGCGATATCCTTGCCGCGCAGGCCGAGCGCCTTGCGGTCCTCATAGTGGAGGAACTCCACCTGGATGCGGCCGATGGTGTCGTTGGGCGGGGCGTTGGGGCCTCCGCCGGAGCTGGCTGAGCCCGTGCGCACATAGAGGCTCTCGACGCCCTTGATGCCCATCAGCCGGCGTTCCACCTGGCTGACCAGCACGTCCTGGGCGTCGGGCGACATGTTGCCCCGCGCCTTGACGTAGACCGAGACCCATTCGGGATCCTGCTCCAGGAAGAACTCGGTGCGGTGCGGGGTTTTGCCGAACACCACGAAGACGGCGATGACGATGGCCAGGGTGCCCAGGCTGGTGCGGCCCGGATGCTGCGCCAGGGTGCTGAGGGTGCGGGCGTACCAGCCCATGAAGCCGCTCATCTCGCGCGGGTCGCCGCGCTCGGACTTCTCGATCTCGGCCAGCAGGTGCTCATCGACGCCGGCCTTGCGGCCCATGATCGAGCCGAGCGCCGGGGTGAAGATCAGAGCCACGAAGATCGAGGCCCCCAGCACGAAGAACAGGGTCAACGGCAGGAAGCTCATGAACTTCCCGGCGATCGAGTTCCAGAACATGAACGGGATGAAGGCGCACAGGGTCGTCAGGGTGCCGTTCAGCACCGGCCAGAACATGCGCTTGCCGGCGGCGGCGAAGGCCTCCTCCTTGGGCAGGCCCTCGGCCATCTTCCGGTCGGCGTACTCCACCACCACGATGCCGCCGTCGACCAGGATGCCGACGGCCAGCACCATGCCGAACATGACCATCTGGTTCAGGGTCACGTGCATGGCGTTGAGCATCAGGAAGGCCAGCATGAAGCAGGCCGGGATCGCCAGGCCCACCATCAGGCCCTGGCGGATGCCCAGGCTGGCGATAATGATCACCATGACCAGCAGGGTGGCCGAGATCAGGCCGCCCTCCAGGACGTTGAGGGTGCGGCCGATGAAGTCGCTCTCATCGAAGGTGTAGGAGACGTGGACCGTCTCCGGCCACCGCTTCTGCTCGGCCTCTACGGTGGCCCGGACGCGCTTCACCGTGTCGAGGATGTTGGCGCCGGCCCGCTTGGAGACCTCCAGCGAATAGGCCGGCTGGCCGTTGAAGCGGGTGATGTAGTTTGGCTCCTTGAAGGTGCGCCGCACATCGCCGATGTCGCCGACCGTGATCAGGCGGTCGCCGTTCTTCTTGATCGGCAGGGCCAGGATGTCCTCGGGCTTGTCGACCACGCCGGGCACCTTGACCGCGAACTTGCCGCCGCCGGAGCGCAGGTCGCCCGCAGGGACCAGCTGGTTATTGCGGCTGATCACCTGGGCCAGTTCGCCGGTGGTGACGTTGTAGGCCTCCATCCGCACAGGATCGACGGTGACCTCCAGGAACTCTTCGCGGCCGCCGCTGAGCTCGGCTTCGAGCACGCCGGGGGTGGCCTCCAGGCGGTCCTTCAGGTCGCGGGCGACGCGGACCAGCTCTCGCTCGGGCGCGGCGCCGGACAGGACGATCCCGATGACCGGGTCGCCGGAGAAGTTGGCTTCCTGGATGATCGGCTCTTCGGCGTCGGGCGGGAACTTGCCGCGGGCCAGGTCGACCTTGGCGCGGACGTCGGCCAGCACCTTGTCCTTGTTGAAGTCGGGCTCGAACTCCAGGGTCACCACGGCCATGCTCTGGCGCGCGGCGGCGTTCATCTGCTTGATCCCCTCAAGGGACTGCAGCTGGGTCTCCAGCGGCTTGACCAGCAGGCGCTCGGCGTCTTCCGGGCTAACGCCGGGGTAGGGGACCACCACCGAGACGAAGGGGATGGTGATGTCCGGGTTGGATTCCCGGGGCATGGCCATATAGGCCAGGAAGCCGAAGAAGCTGGCGATCACGGTCACGCCGAGCACGACCTTGCGACGCTTGATGGCTCCGTCGATCAAGGGACCGATCATCTCTTCGCCTCCCAGGGCGCGAGGCAAGCCCCGAGCGCCCGTTCAAACTCTTCAGGGACCCGCCTGGGCGGGCCCGGCGGATCAGCGGCTGGCGCCGATCTGCACCTTCTGGCCCTCGGCCACATAGGACTGGCCGACGGTGATCACCTTCACCGCGCCGGACAGGCCGGACACCCAGACGCCCTGGGGCGTCTCCTCGATCACATTGACCGGCGAGAAGGCGACCACGTTGTCGCCCTGCACGTGGCGCACGCCCTGGCGACCGGCGGCGTCGAGCACCAGGGTCGAGACCGGCACCAGATGGGCGGGGCCCTGGCCGGTCAGGATCCGGACCGTGGCCGAAAGGCCCGAGCGGACCGCCAGCGACGGGTTCGAGGCCGTGACCTCCACGTGATAGGTGCGGGTCTGGGCGTCGGCCTCGCGGGCGACATAGCGGACCCGGCCGCTCAGCACCTTGCCGTCCAGCAGCTTGGCGCTGGCCGTGGCGCCGACCCGCAGGCGCGAGGTCTCCAGCTCCGGCAGGTCGCCGACGATCAGGATCGGGTTCAACTCGATCATCGAGCCGCAGGACTGGCCGGGCGCCAGATAGGCGCCGACCTCGGCGTCGCGCTTGTCGAACACGCCGTCGAACGGCGCGCGGATGTTCATCTGCTCAAGGGCGACCTCGGCCTGGCGCAGGGTGGCCTGGGCGTTGTCCAGGTTGGCCTGATCCTGCAGGACCTGGGTCTGGGACCGATAGCCCTTGGCGGCGAGGTCGGTGGAGGCCTGGCGGGTGAGCTGGCGCGAGCGCACGAGGGCGCGGGCCTGGTCGACGGCGGCCTGGCGGGCGTCAACGTTCAGGCGGCACAGCACCTGGCCCTTGCGGACAAAGCTGCCTTCCACGGCCGGGGTCTGGGCCACCGTGCCGGCGCTCTCGGAGCGAACGACAACAGAGCGCGCCGCTTCGGTGCGGCCGCGGATGGTGACGGTGTAGTCGTGCAGGGTTTCCTGGGCGACCAGGACCTGGACCGTCGGCAACTGGGAGGCCTTGGCCTGGGCGGCCTTGGCGTCCGCTTTGGGCTTGCCGTCGCCGCTCAGGCTGCCGATCGTGAAGGCCAGCGCCACCACCACAAGGATGGCGATCACCACGATGTACGAAGACTTCATACGCATACGGTCGTGTCCCCAGCGCGACTGTCGCTACTCCGCCGGGCGAGACGCCCGAGGGAATCCCCTAAGCCTGATCAGATAGTTGCTTGCGCTTCTGCTGCCACCGTTCGGCGAAAACAAATGAAATCGCGGACAGGAAGCGCGAGGCCCGGCTATTGTGCCCTGCAAGCCGCAACCTGACGGCATGGTTTTGCGCGCGCCGCACCTTTGGCGCGTGGGTTTGAACGGGAGTGATCCGGCGATGAAGTACCTGCACACCATGGTCCGCGTGACCGACCTTGAGGCCTCCCTGGACTTCTACTGCGCCAAGCTGGGCCTGAAGGAGGTGTCGCGGGTGGACAACCCGGCGGGGCGCTTCACCCTGGTCTTCCTGTGCGCGCCCGGCGACGAGGCGACCGCCAACCAGCCTGGGGCCACGACCCTGGACCGGTCCCCGGCGGTGGAGCTGACCTATAACTGGGACCCGGAAGAGTATGGCGGCGGTCGCAACTTCGGCCACCTGGCCTATGCGGTGGACGATATCTACGAGACCTGCGCCCGGCTGCAGGCCGGAGGGGTGACCATCAACCGGCCGCCGCGCGACGGGCGCATGGCCTTTGTCCGCTCGCCAGACGGCATCTCGGTGGAGCTGCTGCAGGTCGGCCCGGCCAAGACGCCGGCGGAGCCCTGGGCCTCCATGCCCAACGTCGGGACCTGGTAGCTCAGGCCCCGTAGCCGAGCCGCTCCACCCAGGGGGTCAGGAGCGGCAGGACCGGCTTCAGCTGGTCCTCATAGCGGCGCCAGGCGCCGACGCCCTCCGAGCTTAGACCGCCGGTCAGCTGGGCGGTGGAGGGCGTGGCGATGGCGCGAGTGGCCGTGCGGGTGCCGAAATCCGCCATCTCAGCGGTGAACTCCAGGCCGATGGCGTCGCAGATCTTGCGCATCTCGCCCTCGAAGTCGGCCACCAGGGCCTCGTGCCGGACGGTGTGGATCGACTGGCCCAGCACCGGACGGACCTTGTGGGCGAAGCCCATGACTGCGTCATAGAAGCGCGCGGCGCCTTCCAGGGTCAGGAACTCGTACATCGGCGCGCTCATGGCGAAGCGGCGGCGGAAGCAGCTCAGCACCACGTCACGGGGGTCGCGCTCGGCGAACAGGATCACCGCATCCGGGAACAGCCGTGCGATCAGCGGCAGCTTCAGGGTGTTCATCGGGAAGCGGTCGAGGAACACCTTGCCCGCCACCTCGGCCCCGGCCTGGAGGCACAGGTCGAAATAGGTGTGGCGCAGGTCTTCGAGCTCGCGCTCCGAGGCCTGGGTCAGGCGGTCCAGGGCCGGGCTGGCCATGAAGACGCGGGCGGCGGGGGCCAGGGCGTCCTGTTCTTCCAGGGTCGCGACATCCGGATGGCCGGCCAGGGCCACTTCCAGCAGGGTGGTGCCGGAGCGCGGGAAGCCCAGCAGGAACACGTGACGGCGCGGCTCATTGGCGCGCGGGGCGCGGGCCGGCGTCTTTGTCCAGGTCGGGCCCTGGGCGAACCAGCGGGTCATGGCCTGGGTGAAGGCGCGGGCGCCGTCGCCGCCGAACCGCGGGGCGTAAAGCGACTTCAGCGCGGTGTTGCAGGCCTCGTAGGCGGCGAAGGCCTCAGGCGCGTGACCCTGGGCGTCCAGGGCGTCGCCCAGCGCGCTCTGGGCGTTGGCGACTTCCAGGGGCGTCAGGCGCGGATCGGCCAGCTGGCGACGCATGCGGGCTTCGGCGGCGGGGGCGTCCTTGGCGGCCAGGTCGGCCTTGGCCAGGGTGAGCTCGGCGTCCGCATAGCCGGGGTGCTGGGCCAGCACCTTTTCCGCCAACTCACGGGCGGTGGTGTGGTCGCCCTTCTGGCTGGCGATGGAGGCCAGGCCCGCCAGGGCGATGGGATGGTCCGGCCACAGTTCGAGCGCCCGGCGGTGGGCGGTCTCAGCCCAGTCCAGGCGGCCGACCATCTGCAGGGCCAGACCGCGGCTGGCGTGCAGGAAGGGCAGGTCCTTGTCGAGGGTGAGCGCGGTGTCGAAGGCTTCCAGCGCCTCCACCGGGCGTTCCAGCCGCACCAGGATCAGGCCCAGCGCGTTCAGCACGCCCAGGTCGGTCGGGGCGATCTGGCGAGCCCTTGACAGGACCTTGAGCGCGTCGCCCAGATTGCCTTCCCGCTCGAGCTTCACCGAGACGATGTTCATCAGATAGGGGTGCTCAAGCCCGCCCTGCAGCAGTTGGGCGGCCTTCAGCGCGGCGGCTTCCATGTCGCCGGCCTGGGCCAGCTGGGCGACGGACTGGAGGGCGGCGCGGTCGGCGTCCGGGTTGCGCGCGATCGTCTGGGACGTCTGGGGGGACTTGATCGTGAATTTCATGTCCCAGCCATACGAAATCCTCAGGCCGCCGCGCCACTAAATCCGTGCGTGAGGCGAGCGCGGGTTTGCGCTGTCGCCTGAAAATCCGCATTGAGGCGGCGCGTGTTTTCGAAAAGGGGCGGGCAATGAGCGAGAGCCTGGATCAGAGCCTGGTGGACACCTGGCGCGGCTGGATCGGCCGGGAGGAACGGCGCACCGAGGCGCTGGACGTCGAAGCCTTGCGCCGGTTCGCCGCCGCGGTCGGCGCGGGGCTGGAGGTCGAGGCTGCGCCGCCGCCCCTGGCCCACTGGGCTTTCTTCCTGCCTGTGGCTGCCGACGACCAGATCGGCGAGGACGGCCACCCCAAGCGCGGTGGATTCCTGCCGCCGGTGACCCTGCCCAGGCGGATGTTCGCCGCCTCGTCCATGAGCTTCGATGCGCCGCTGGCACTGGGTGCGGAGGCGGAGATGGTCTCGACCATCCTGGATGTGAAGCACCGCTCGGGCCGCACCGGCGACCTGGTGTTCGTCGAGGTGGAGCGGGTGATCCGCCAGGCGGGCGCCCAGAAGCTGCGCGAGCAGCAGACCATCGTCTATCGCGAGGCCGGCGACCCGACCCCGGCGCCGACCCTCAAGCCCCATGTGCTGGAGCGCGAGGACGAGCTGTGGAGCCCGACGCCGGTCAACCTGTTCCGGTTCTCGGCCGTGACCTTCAACAGCCACCGGATCCACTATGACCGGCCCTATGCGCAGGGCGAGGAAGGCTATCCGGACCTGGTGGTGCACGGCCCCTTCACGGCCGCACGCCTGCATGACCTGGCGACCCGCAGGCTGGGCCGGCCGCTCAAGCGCTTCGCGTTCCGCGCCACCTCGCCGATCTTTGTCGGCCAGCCGGTGAAGCTGACCGGCGACGTGGCTACGGGCGTCTTCAAGGCCATCCGCTGTGACGGCGCCGAGGCGATGACGGCGGAGGCGGGTTAGGCTCCGAACTCAATTGGGTTCGGTGGGGGCCGGCTGCATTCGTATCCTTCTCCCCTTGCGGGAGAAGGTGTCAGCGAAGCTGACGGATGAGGGGTCGCGCGAGCCTGTCCGCCCTATCCCAACGCCGTGCTTGAGAGATTTGAGAGACCCCTCATCCGACCCTGCTCCGCAGGGCCACCTTCTCCCACAAGGGGAGAAGGACGCCTCCCGCGAACAATTGCGTGGGGACCTAGGCCAACCCGATCCGGCGCGCCTTTTCCACCAGGCCCTGGGCCTGACGGATGGAGGCGATGTCGATCATCTTGCCATCCAGCACGACGGCCCCGCGGCCCGCGGTTGAGGCTTCTTCCAGGGCGGCCAGGATCCGGCGGGCCTTGTCGATCTCGGCCTCGGAGGGGCTGAAGGCGGCGTTGAGCGCGTCGATCTGGCTGGGGTGGATGGCCCACTTGCCGTCGAAGCCCATGGCGGCTGACCGGCGGGCGGCGACTTCCAGGCCCTCGGCGTCCTTGAAGTCGGCATAGGGGCCGTCGACGGGCCGCACGCCGGCGGCGCGGCAGGCGACGACGATGCGGGCCAGCACATAGTGCCAGGGATCGCCCAGGAACCGGTGACGCACGCCGGCCGCATCGGCGTCGGCCAGGATCGCATAGTCCGGCACCGGACCGCCGATGGAGGTGGTGCGGGCGCCGATGGACGCGGCGAAGTCGCCGGGGCCGAAGTGCAGGCTCTCCACCCGCGGGCTGGCCGCGGCGATGGCCTCGACATTGTTCAAGCCCTCAGCGGTCTCGATCTGCAGCTCCAGGCCCAGGCGGCGGCGGCCGGTGGCGGCCTCGATCTGGGAGAGCAGGACGTCCAGCAGGTGGACGTCGGCGGGCTTGTTGATCTTGGGGACCATGATCAGGTCCAGGCGGTCGCCGCCACGCTCGGCCACCTCGATCAGGTCGCGGTACATGAAGGGGGTGTCCAGCGCATTGATCCGCACCGACACGGTGCGCTCGCCCCAGTCGAGCTCGTTCAAGGCCGCGATCACCGTCTCGCGGGCGGCCGGCTTGTCCGGCGGGGCGACCGAGTCTTCCAGGTCCAGCATGACGATGTCGGCGGCGCTGGTGGCGGCCTTGTCCAGGAACCGGCGCTGGGAGCCGGGGACCGACAGCTGGGAACGGTTGAGGCGGGCGGGGCGGGTGAGGTCGAGCATGGGCGTCATATGTCAGGGCGCGCGGCGGGGCGTCCAGATGCCGTTGGGGGAGCTAGACCGCCAGCACCCGCTCGATCACCCAGAAGGCCGCGAGGCCGCCGATGACGTAGGCTGGCAGGGCCTGGGCCCAGGGGGCGTCAAGGACGGGCGCGCGCAGACGGATGCGCCGGAGGGCCAGGATCACCGCGACGGCGCCGGCGATGAACATCAGCTGGCCGATCTCGACCCCGACATTGAACAGCAAGAGCGCCAGGACCGCGCCGTCCTTGGGCAGGCCGATGTCTGACAAGGCGCCGGCGAAGGCCAGGCCGTGCAGAAGGCCGAAGGCGAAGGCCACGACCCAGGGCCAGCGTTGGGTGAGGGTCGGCTCGGCCGGCTTCACCAGCAGCTCGCGGGCCACGAAGACGATGCTGAGCGCCACCAAGGCCTCGATCACCGCGCTGGGGAAGCGCATGTAGCCGAGCGCCGCCAGGGCCAGGGTCAGGCTGTGGGCCACCGTGAAGCCGGTGACCGCCTTCAGCACGCCCCAGCGCGGGCCGATCAGCAGCAAGAGGCCCAGGACGAACAGCAGGTGGTCCGGGCCGGTGAGGATGTGCTCGATCCCCAGCAACAGATAGGCGGGGACGGCGAGAGCCTGGGGCGCATCCGCGCCGAGCCGCATGGAGGGCGAGGCGGGCTTGAGGACCGTGTTGATCTCGGTCCCGTCGGGGGCGCGGATGCGGACCAGAGCGTCGGTGACGGACTGCGGCAGGCCCTCGATGGTCAGGGTCTGGCCGGCGAGGGGGGCGCCGCCGCGCACCTCCCAGGTGCGGACCAGGAAGGCGGCGGTGGAGGTCTCCGCGTCCGGGCGGCGGTCGATGGCCCCGCTGGAAAGGTGCGGACGCAGGCGCACGGCCATGTCGCCCACTACCGGCTGCTTCCAGGTCACCTCGTAGTCGCCGGGCGCGGTCTGGAGGATCTGGACCAGGGCCGGGCGCACCTCGTGGGCGGCGGCGGGGAGGGCGGTCGCCAGCCAGACCAGCACCGCCGCGAGGACCGCGCGGATCATTGCGGGGCGCCGCTCACGACGACCCGGTAGCGCTGGCGCAGGCGGTCGAGATAGCGGGTGTTGGCGGCCTTGCGGGCCTCGGCCAGCAGGTCCTCGCGGACCAGATCGCGCACGCTGTCGAAGGCCGGCGGGTGGGGCGGCTGGCGGGCTTCGACCAGGAGCACATGCAGGCCGTAGGGCGAGGCGATGGGGCCGACCCATTCCCCCACTGGCGCGGTCTCCGCGGCCTTCACGAACTCTGCGCCATAGTCCCGCTCCAGGTCGCGGGGCGCGACGTCGGCATAGGTCAGGGGCAGCATGAACGGATCGCCGTGCGGCTCGCCCTCATTGGAGCCGGCCACGGCCAGGACCTTCAGGACCTCGCGATGGGCGTCGTCGGCCTTGCGGTCGCCGCTGATGAACACGTGGCGCAGGGCGACCTTGCCGGGATTGGCGTAGCGGGCGGCGTGGTCACGGAAGTAGCGCTCGAGCTGGGCGCGGGTGGGCTCGCGCACCGGGGCCGCGTCCTCGCTGGCGAAGGCCATCTTCTGGGCCAGGCGCCGGCGGATGATCAGGTCGTCCTTGTCGAGGCCGAGCCGGAGGGCCTCGCGGGCCAACAGCTCATCATTGACGCGCTCGTCGATGATCGCCTTCAGCTCTTCGGAGGTCGGCTGGCGGCCGGCCTGGGCCGACCAGTAGCCGGCCAGCTGCTCGATCTCGGCGGCGTCCAGCCGGACCGTGGGGCGATGGGCCGCCTTCAACGCCGTCATGCCGACGAAGAGGACGAGCCCGATCGCAATGAAATGAACCAGGGGCTCCCGAAGGAGGCGCTTCCACATGAGAACGGATCAGGCCTTGGGTTCAAACCAGATCGGCGAAGACCAGGCGCGCTCCATGATGGTCGGGGCGAGCTTGGGGTTCGGGGGCGTGCCGTTGCGCAGGGCGTCCCAGGTCGACCAGCGGCAGGAGGGGTTCTCCAGCACGCGGACGTAATAGAAGGCGCGCTGCTTCGGATTGTACTCCGGGTCCTTCCAGACGGTCTTGAGCTCAACATCACCCTTGAAGCGGTCGGGCTCGCAGGTGGCCATGTTGACGCCGGCGCCGTTGGACGGGCAGCGGCTGGTGGCCGGATCGAGCTTCAGGCCGTCGGAGCAGGCCACGTCAAACACCTTTTCCTTGGCGACGCCGTTCTCGACCCAGCCCTTCACGATCTGGGCGCGTTGCAGATAGCCGGAATTGGGGTCGCGGACCGCCCAGACCAGGAACTGGGGCGAAGCCTTGGCGGGCGTCACGTCGCCGCCCATGGGCGTGCCGTGAGCATAGGCCTGGCGCACCGAGTCCGGCCGATCGAGGATGTTCTCGGGGAAGCCATAGCCGGCGAAGAAGCGGACGCGGATCCGCGGGCCGGAGGTGGCGAAGGTCTCCTTGCGGCGCATGGCGGCGTAGATCGCCTGGCGGCTGTTTTCCTCAGCCCAGACCCCGGCGAGGCCCGAGGCGCCCCAGGTCTGGAATCGCGCCTGGCGGGGATCGGCCGGCGGCGCCTGATCCCAGCTGGTCACGCCCTTGGGCGGCAGGGAGCCACGCAGTTCGCCGGTGGAGTCGGAGCGGCCGACCTTGCCCACATAGTGGGTCTCCTCGGCGCTGCCGGGGGCGGCGTTGTGGGTGTCGGTGGAGCTGATGAAGCCGAACTTGAATGGGTTGAAGCCCTTGGTCTCGCGCGAGAGGATCCCGTCTTCCAGCGCCCGCCGCACATAGCCGCCGACGAACTTGGTCACCGGCTTGTCGGAGCCGATGTAGCTTTCCATGATCTCGAAGTTGGCCCACTCGTCATTGGGCGACAGGGACGGATGGGTCTCCGACGTGCCCTTGACCTGGGAGATCTCGACCAGGGGCTCATTGCGCATGCGAAGTTCGGCATAGGCGCGGTCGATGGGCGCGCCATTGCGGCGCACGGTGTCGAACATCAGGCCGTCGGAGCCGTTGGAGTTGTGCGGGATGGCCAGGGCCTCGACGCCCTTGCCGCGCCAGCCGTCCATGGTCCGCCACAGGTTCTCAGGATCGTTGGAGATCAGGGCGGTGTAGGGCGCGTCGGGAACCTTGGCCCCCTTGAAGATCACGTTGCGGTGCAGGTTCCGGCCGTCGGGCGCGGAGGTGTACTCATAGCCCACGAAGGTTGTGAAGCGCCCCGGGCGATTGTACTTGGCGGCGGCCTGCTGGACCTCGGTCCAGGCGCGGGAGGCGATGGCCGGATCAGAGAACTCCTTGGGCAGGGTGCCGTGCTCGTAGCCGGTCACCATGGTGTTGAAGGCCTGCATGATCTGCTTGGGCTCAGTCGAGAACAGGCCCTGGACCAGGGGCAGCTTGTTCAGCGGGCTCGACTTGTCGGCGGCCTCACGGATGGCGCCCATGTATTCGGAGTGGTCGGTGACGGCGGTGAAATCCAGCGGCCCGCCCTGCAGACGGATGTCATAGCCGCCCGCATGGCTAATGGGCTGGCCCAGGGCGAAGCGATAGGCGTCCTCCGGCGTGCGGCGCACATTGAAGATGTAGGCGTCGAAGGACAGGTAGGTGTGGACGTGCAGGTCGCCGAAATAGGCGTTGCGGTCCTGGCTCCAGCCCGGGAGGTGGTTGTCCGCGGCGGCCTTGGGCTTGGCGGCCGCCGGCGCGGCGGTCGGCGCCGGCTTCGGCGCGGCGTCAGGCTTGGCCAGTTCGGCCCCGATGGCGACGGCTCCGCCGGCGATCAGGCCGACCAGGACCGCAGGCGCAAGCTGCTTGAGCGTGGACATGACGTTTTCCTCCCCCCGGCCGTCCCACCCAGAACCGGGCGACCGTTCGTTAGGGGGAAATTTGCACGCCGACTGCCATCTGGGGAGAGGCAAAACGCACGGGGGCGAACCAAACTGTGTTTGGTTTTTCAGGTTTGCGATGTGAGGAAATCTGAAGCCCGCGATGGCTCCCCGAGCAGAGATAGAACCGCCGTCGCAGCCTGTCGTGGGTTGTCGCATTTCGCCCTTGCGGGAAAGGCCTTCCGGCGCCCAAGGTTCGCCCATTGTCGCAGCCTGTCGTCACCTGACGCTGGCGGCTTTTAGGGTTGGGCTTAGGGTTGGCGGGGCGAGTATCGAACAGGTTGAACGCGAAGTCGGTCGCCGCGACGAAGGCGGCCGGGCGTTATGCGGACGGCTCTGGCCTCTATCTGGTCGTCGACGACAAGGGGAATCGGCGCTGGTCCTTCGTCTTCCAATACGGCGGGAAGCGCAAGGAGATGGGCCTGGGGACTGTTGAGGACGTGGACCTGAAGGAGGCCCGCGAAGCCAGGGACGCGGCGCGCAAGCACCTCGTGGCCGGCCGGAACCCGATAGAGGTTCGGCGGCTCGAGGCGGCGGCCCGGGCGGAGGTCCCAGAGTTCGGCGCCTACGCGAACAAGATCGTCGACGGCCTGACCCTCAAGAGCGACAAGCACCGGGAGCAATGGCGCCGGACCCTGACCGACTATCTGCCGGGCCTGCAGAAGCTCCCCGTCGACGCCATCGCGACCCACCACGTTCTCGACGCCCTAAAACCCCACTGGACGGAGATCCCCGAGACGGCGGAGCGCATCAGGGGGCGCGTGGAGCGGGTTCTGGACGCCGCCAGGGCCGCCGGCTTCATCTCAGGCCCCTGGGAGAACCCCGCCCGCTGGAAGGCCCACCTAGCGCTTCTCCTGCCGCGCCCGGAGCGCAAGGTCCGCCACCACCCCGCGTTGCCGTATGAGCAGTTGCCGGACTTCATGGTCGCCTTGCGGGAGCGGGGCGGCGTGTCAGCTCGGGCGCTGGAGTTCACGATCCTGACGGCGGCGCGGACGCAGGAGGTCAGGTTCGCGGTTCCTGCCGAGATCGAGGGCGCCGTCTGGTCCGTCCCGGCTGTGCGGATGAAGATGAAGCGGCCACACCGGGTTCCGCTGACCCTGGACGCACTGGAGGCCGTGGCCGCCGCAAAGCCGCCGCCTGGCTACAAGGTCGCCTACCTGTTCCGAGGGGCCAAGGCCGGCGACCCGCTCTCGAACATGTCGATGGATCGGGTTCTGCGCATCATGAACGTCGACGTGACCGTCCACGGTTTCAGGTCAACCTTCAAGGATTGGGCGGAAGACACGACGGGCTTCTCAAGCGGGGTGATCGAGGCGGCCCTTGCGCATCTGGTCGGGGATGAGACGGAACGGGCCTATCGCCGCGGCGACGCCCTGGAGAAGCGGCGCAGGCTCATGGAGGCCTGGGCCGACTTCGCCCTCTCCAAGGTCAGGCCGCCGCGCTACTTGCGGCCCGATGCAGGGCCTCCTTCAGATCCTCCGCCAGGATGACGGAGCGGCCGGCGAATTTGACCAGCCGGAGTTCGCCGGCCTTGACCAGGCGATAGATGGTCGCCCGGTGGACCCCTACGGCTTCGGCGGCTTCGGAAACGGTGTAGGCGAGCTTGTCAGCCATCCTCCCCCTCCTTCCCCATCAGGGCGCGGAGGGTAGCGATTTCGACCACGCGAACGCCGGCCTTTGTGGCTCGGCTCACCATGTCAGCAGTCCCGCGCCCACCGGGAAAGGCCAGAACAAGGTCTGGGCTGTAGCCCAACATGGCCTCGTTCCGCATCGGCCCGGCCCGCTTGCCGTACTTCGACCACTTGGCGGGGCATGGAGCGGCCTGAACGCGCCGCGACAGGCACCAGTCATGGGCTAAAGCATCAGCCCCGCGCGCATTCCCATGGATAACCATGCGGATCGGCTGGAGGGCGTCCAGCTCGGCAAATACGCGGTCTCGGTCGGCGTAGTCGCGGCCACCGCAGACCAGAACTCGAAAGCCGTCAGCGGCCATCCTCTCCCCCTTTCGCGGCTCTGATACGGGTGAGGGCGCTGGACGCCATGAGCGTCGCTTCTTGCTGGTCTAAGCTGTGACCACCCATTGCGCGACGCGCTAATGGAGTGCAGAACGCGCCCTTCAGCGCCTCCAACGCCCTCTCTGCTTCCTCCAGAGCAGCCTCTAGTTCTGCCTCACGGGGGCGGCTGTTCCAGCGGCGGTCCGCTTCTGCGCTGGCGGCCTCGTTGCTTTCTGGGTCATCTGGCCTGCGATATCCCCACGGCCCCATGACGCGAACGGAAAGCTTCGCGCCGCAGTCCGCGTTTTCGCATCTGATCACAAAAGCGCGCGCGTGGTCGCCCTCCGCATAGTGGTCTTCGGTCCTTCTGACGGGTGCGGCGCCGCACCAGCACGCCTTCAGCTCTTGCGTCTCAGCGGTCATGTGGGCGCCTCCTGGCGATCCAGTCGCTCGATCTCAGCGACGATGAGCGCAGCGGCCTTGATCAGATCGCGGCGGCGGCCTTGAGGCTTGAACCAGGAAAGGCACCACGGCCACCAATGACCAACGTCCGTCAGTCGGCCTCGCTCGTCCGCAATTCGGCGTGTGGTCGCGTAAACGGCGGCGGCATCGGCAAGTTCTCCCGCCGTGTGCTCGTCGTCGTGCTCTGGCGTCCAGCCCTCCACCTCGATCTGACGGCGCCGCTCGGCGGCGATCTCTTCAATGACAGTCGTCTCAGTGGTCATGGCCTTCTCCTTCCGGCTGGGCGGGGTGGGTGGTGAGGGCGGTCCACGGGGCCTTGACCCCTTCCGTCTTCCGCCAGGGGTTGCCGGTCTCGACCGTGTTGATGACCTCGACGGCGTGCTGGTAGCAGGCTCGGTAGTAGCGAGCGCCGCCCATGCCCTCGGTGCACTCTGAGCACCCCTTGCACTCGCCACGGATGACCCTGCAAACCCGGTGGACTTGCTCACTCACGGCCTTCCCCCTCCCTACTAGCCCGTATGGTGGAGAGGGCAACGCGCTCATCTATTCGCCGATTTATGGCGTCAAGGAGAAGGCCTCGATTTCCCGCTTCAAGGCAGTTGGATGCAAACTTTGCCCCGGCTATCCACGCGCTATCTTGAAGAACATCCTGCGTTGCATCGCCGTATCGCTTGCCCTCGTAGAGATTTCTCAACCTCCCCACCTCAGCCTCTAGGCGGGCATGTTCTCCGCTCCAGACCACTTGAGCAGCCTCGGAGGCGGCTCGCACTTGAGCCCTAAGCGCCACCACCTCAGCCTCTAGGGCTTCTTCACGGGGGCGGGTGTTCCAGGCGGTGATGGCTTTGGCTTCGGAAAGCGCCATCGGCCCCATCACGCCACACTTGCAAATCACCCGGAACGTCGGCTTGGGAACATCTCTGACCTTCGCCACGCTTTGCTTCTCGCCGCACCACGGGTTCGGGCATGCCTTCAGCTCTTGCGTCTCAGTGGTCATGGGTGGTGTCCTGGGTGGGGGTCAGATGCTCTTGACCAAACCTCTGTTTTGAGACCAGCTTTACGCCTTCGCGCAGCTCTAGTTCGGCACGCCATCCGGGGATAAAGCTATCCAGTTCCCCTACGCCGAAGCCGCCGCGACAGTTGCGCCCTTCAAGGTCCAATAGGGCCCTCTGTTCACCCCAACGCTTTTCGTAAACCTCGTAGGCGCGAAGGTGCATATCCCACGGAATGCCACCGTCTAGCCCCTGAACCGGCGCTCGCTTGTTGCTCACCCTACCCCTCCTTGATCAGAGAGGCGGGAGGGGCGGCGGCAAGCATGGCGGACCAAGTGCCTTCAGCATCAGGCGCACCGCCGTAATTCAGCCGCGCGCACTCGTCGGCGTAGTCGCCAGCGGCCTTCAACATCTCCCGCGTCGGTTCCACCGGCACCACCACGAACCCCTCTCCCGGCCCCTGGGTGCGGGCTTGGCGGGCGGCGGATAGGAGGGCGGCGACCTCTTCGGGGTAGTTGACGACCAAGGCGTGAAGGGCGGTGTAGGGCTTGACCACTCGGTCAATCAGCGCCCGGTCTTCGTCAGTCATTTGGGTCATTGGTCGGCGTCCTTGGAGCGGCGGGTGTTCTTGATGCGGTTTCCGACGCCGTGCAGGTAGTTGGTCAGGTTCTCGGCGCTCGCGAGCACGTCATCGACTTGGGACGTGAAGTTCTCGCCAAGCTCCTCGTGCTCGACGCCCACGGCGGCAATCATGTCGGACAACAGGGCGGCGGCTTTATCGGCTAGGGTGCTTGCCCGACGCTCCCACGCGCGGACTTGCTTTAGGGTCAGATCACCCACCTTCAGAGCCCTCCTGTTGTAGGGTGGTGGAGAGGGCGGCTAGGTCCTCCTCATCGTCGTCTTGTGCGCCGTAGCGGAGCGGGTCGATCTCGTTGCCCTCAGCGTCGAGCATGACTTCAAAGCTTCGGTCGCCGTCGTCGCAGAGGTCGCACTTGTCGTGCAGAAGCGTCTCGACCTCGGGCGGCAAGTCCGGGTCTAGGGATCGCGGGTAGGACATACGCCGTCCACACGACCGGCATGCGAGCGTGATTAGGGCGCTACCCATTGGTCTTCTCCCCTTGGGTGGTGGGGCGGGGTCTTTCCGCCATGAGGCCGGGGCAATACGCAGACCGATCAGAGGCCATCTCGCCGTCGATGCGACGTGCAGCGGCGCTCCGCAGATAGCGAGGGATGCGCAGCGGAAGCCCGAAGAAGACGCCCCGCTTGTTGTAAGGCGTGTGCTTCTCGCCCATCACTCCCCCTCCCCTTGGGTCCAGCGGAGGGCGGCGTCGATCTCCTTCAGCAGGTCCCGACCGTCTGAATGCTCGTGGGCGTCCAGGGCGTCGGTGACGTACCAGCGCGCTCGGGTTAGAAGGTCGCGCATGGTGTCAGCCCGCGCGCACTCGTCGGCGGCAAGGCGTTGAAGGTCCAGCCGCGCCGCGTTCTCGGCCTTGAGCAGGGCCTCCTGGCCTACGATGGCGTTGGCGGCGTCGGCGAGGACGTCGCGAGCGTGCATCCTGGCGCCGCTGTCCGTGACCCAGGCCCGCATCATCTCGCGGACGTTGATGATCCGTTCGGCTAGGGCGCTCATTCCGGCTTCTCCTGCGGTTCGACCTCGCCCAGCATCTTCAGGACGAACCGCGCCCCAATCGCCGCGCTGCGGTCTAAGATGTCGCCAGCTTCAAGCTCGCGGATGGTTCGCCAGATGGTGGCAATGGTATGCGTGCTAGCCTCGATCATGACGATCACGTGCGGGCTCCGATCTTCTTGAGGCATTCGACGACGGCCCGCGCCCCGTCTCGCGAGGTCCAGTCCATGTCCATGCTGTCGGAAATAGCGTCGGCGATAGCGTCCTCAAGATCAGTCCAGTCGAGGGCTGGATAGGTGGACAAGGACCACGCAAGGGCTTCATCGGCGGGAATGACGCGAGGCTCGCTCATTGGTCGTCCTCCGCTTCAGCCGCCCGCTCCAGCACCGCATCGGCGCAGTCGTCGCAGATCAGCTCGCCAGAGACCTCAAACGCCTCGACGTTCGGGCTGGCGAAGTCATCACCGCTCACGCCACACTCGGCGCAGGCGGACAGCGAGTGAAAGACGGGGCGTTTCTTCTCAGCCTCTACGGCTTCATTGCTGATGGTCATTGGTCTGTCCTTGGGGTTGGGGGCGGGCGTCGTGGCCGATCAGGATTTCGTGGATCCGGTAGAGGGAGCAGGCCCGGTCGGTGGCGCACATGATCGGGCGAACCCGCACCGGCTCGCCGTCCAGGACGATCACAGGCGGCGGAGCCCCGAAGCACTCGCCCTCAGACGACACCGGAGCGCCTTCGCGGTGCTGGCAGGTCTTGCAGGTGGTCATGCGGCGGCCTCCATCCAGGCGGCGAGCACCTCTGCGGCGAGGTGCGGCTGGATGGCGTTGCCGAAGCCGCGCCACGCGCCGACACGGTGGATCAGGTGGCCGCGCGCTTGCTCTGGGATTTGCGCCGCGGCGGCTCCGATGGCGTCGCCAAGAGCCACGCGACCCCGTATCCCTGAAGCCAGCAGGGGAAAACCGGGTTCGGGGATCCTGCGGGCCTTTCCGTCGTGGCACTCGATCCAGGCGTGGCGGCTCCAGAAGCCTCCAGCACCTGCCGGGCCAGCGGTCGGCCCTTCTTGCCGTACATCTCCTCGCTGGAGACCTGGGACCGATCCGAGCGCCAGTCCCTGGCCGCAGGCGTCGCCCAGGGCGACCCCTTCATCGCCGCCGGCAAGCCCACCTGCGCCTTGGTCCCGTCCGGCCTGCGACCTGTCGCCGACGTCCCTGCCGGGTTCGACCGCCCGCCGTCCAGGTCCGCCGCTGCCGGCGTGGGCCAGTGAGAAATCCCCGCCATCACGGTTTGCAGCGATAAGCCCGTCGCCGAGCGTTCCGCCTTGGCGAAGTCCGGCCCGGCAGTTGCGGCCTTCGGCGTCGGCCACGGCGATCCAGTAGAGCCGTTGTCGGATATGGGGGGCGTCCACGGCGCAAGCCGGGATATCGACGCCCCGGCTGGCGTAGCCTTCTCCCGCCAGATCAGCGCGCACTCCGTCGAGCCAACCATAGCCAGCCGCTCCCGCAACCTGCTCTCCCATGACGACAGCGGGCCGGCAGGAACGGATGAGGCGAAAGAAGTCGGGCCACAGGTGCCGAGGGTCGTCTGTACCGGCGCCTTTGCCCGCGACCGAGAACGGTTGGCAGGGGCATGAGCCGGTCCAGAGAGGGCGATCATCGGGCCACCCAGCAAGTCGAGCTGCATGGGACCATCCGCCGATCCCGGCGAAGAAATGCACTTGGCTGTAGCCGTTGATGTCATCGGGGCTCACGTCCTTGATGCTGCGTTCGTCGACATCGCCGGGCGCGATCAGGCCCTCGTCGATCAGGTTGCGCAGCCATTGGGCCGCGAAGGGGTCGAACTCGTTGTAGTAGGCGCCGCGCATCACGCTTCCGCCCCCACGGCTTGCCTGGGGTGTCCGAAGATCCGAACCGTGGCCGTCGAAGGAACCACGGCGTCGCTCGGGCCGCGTTGCGCGAGCCATGCGCGGCCGGACGCGGTGATCGTCGGGACCGGCTCGCGGATGACCAGGCCGTCGCCTTCGAGGTGGACCAGGAGGCGCCAGGCCTTGTGCTTAGCGCTGGCCCAGCTTTGGCTCGGCCCTTGGACGATCTCCGCCAGCTCTGTCTGGGTCGCCGGCCCCTTGGCGAGGCGTTCGAGCATGCGGTGAGCCCGGCCGCCGGGGGTGTATTTCTCGGCCATCAGTCACGCCCTCGCAGATAGGCGTCAGCGTCTGCGAGGGTCTTCGCGATGCCGGCCGGCGTGAACTCCGGGTCCTCGGCCCATCGCTGCGCCTCTTCCGGGACCGCGCGGCCATTCAGCAGGACGTCGCCGCAGTCGACGTGCGCATAGTCCGCGCCCTCGTCGTAGTAGTAGACGACGTGCCCCTCGCGGATCGGGGCGTTGCATCCGGTGCAACACGGCCAGTGGCTTTCGCCGGCCAGGGCATCGCGCAAGGCCGCTACAGTCGGCATGATCACCGACACCTCGACGAAAGAGGCCCTGTCGAGGTCGCCGCGCTTGCGGTCAGCACTTGCGACGGCCACGGCCATTGAGAGCCGCGCCGCTGCGTCCTGCCGCCAGTGGTCGCGCTCCTCCATGAGCGTACCGGCCAGGACCGGCATGATGTCGAAGAAGAGGCCCATCACGCCGGCTCCCCGATCTCGGCGAGCTCGCGGGCGAAGCCTACGACGGCACGGCGCAGTTTCAGGCCCAGCGGGGCGAGGGCGGTCGCCGCCTCGAAGCCGTCGGCGCTGGCCATGAACCTGAGGGCGCCGGCGGCCTGCGCGGGGAGGTCCTCGCGGGTGAGCTCCTCCAGGCCGTCGAAGAAGTCGCCCGGCTCCATCTTCAGCGCCTTGGCGGCGTGGTACATCATCGAGGCGCTGATCCTGTTCGCGCCCCGCTCGTACTTCTGGATCTGCTGGAAGCTGACGCCGAGCGCATCGGCCAGGGTCGCCTGGGACATCTCCAGCTGCTTGCGGCGCAGGCGGATCATGTTGCCGACGTGGACGTCGACGGGGTCGGGGGTGTTGTTCTGTTCGGTCATTGGGAGCCTCAGAAGGGGATTTGGAGGTCGTCGTCGAAGTCCGGCGCGTGGTCGCTGAACCGGGTCTCGTCGAGGTCGCGCTTGCGGAAGCCGGTCGCGGCCGCCATGACCACGAAGTGCTTTCCGGGGTAGGCGCGGGCCAGGCGCTGGGCCTCGGCCTTCGCGGCGCCGTAGGTGATGTGTTTGACGGTCGGCGGACCGCCGTCCTCGCACCAGACGAGCCAGAAGGGCGGACGGAAATCAGGCATGCTCGGCCCCTTGCTTGACGGTGGAGAACCGGCGCAGGACTGCAGTCCCGTCCTCGCCGGCCAGGTAAGCGGCGTAGAGCGCGGCGGAGAGGTCGCCGGGATCCACGCCGAGGCGGTTCCAGAAGGCGCGCTCCTCGCCGGCGTGCTGGTCACCGAGGTGGTGGTCGCGGCAGAGCGGGGTCGCGTGCCTGTCGCTGGGCTTCGAGGCCAGGCCGGGGTTGCGCCGGCCCTTGGCCGCGTCGCTGAACCGGAGGTGCGCGGCCTGCGTGGCGCCGCCGCAGCCGGGGACGCCGACCACGGAGGCGATGCAGGGCAGGCGCCGGAGGAAGGCCAGATAGCCAGGGTCGCGCTCGCGGGGCTGGCGCTGGCCGGGCGTCCGGACCAGGGCCTTCGCGCGAGCCTTCCGCTCTGCGGCGGCCTTGGCCTTCTTCTCGGCGTCCTTCTTCGCCCGGAGCTCCTTGGCCCGGCGGTCGATGTCGCGAAGTTCGCGGCGCTCGGCGGGGGTGAGGCTCAACGGGAGGCCTCCCCCGCGCGCTCCGCCTGCTCCTTCTCAGCTAGTTCGGCAAAGCGCTGATTGAACAGCCCGTCGAGTTCGGCCAGGCGCTCCGGCTCGGAGGCGTCGATCCGGACCCGCAGCTTCGTGTTGGCCGCGTAGATCGACTGAAGCTTGGTCGCGCTCGGAGCCTCTCGCAGCCGCGTCTCGTAGGCAGCGATCAGTTGGTCGAGGGTGAGCTCGTCGGCTTGCGGAGGCGTCGCGGGCGCCTGCTCCTGGGCGGGCGCGACGTCGGTCTGCGTCCCAGCCTCGGTGGAGGTCTCCTCGATCTCGGCGTCGATGATCTCTCCGGTGTCCTTGTCGAACCGCGGGACGTCATCGCCTTCGAGCGGGTCGGCGGCGCCGGTCTCGCGGGCGACATGCGAGGGGTCGAAGCCGGTCGGGGCCGCGGCGCGAGATTCCAGCCGGGCTTTCATGCCCGTGCCCTGCGCCTGCTTGGGCGTCACGTTCCGGAAGGTCTCGACCTCGTCCGGCGTATAGACGCCGAGGATGACCTCGGGAGTGTGGCGGCGGGCCCAGGAGCGGATCGAGAAGTAGCCGAGCTGCTGGTCGGGGTCCGACTTCCAGAGCGGCGAGTTCTTGGTGGTGATCTGGTCGAAGCGCGGGCTGGTGTACTCGCGCTCCTCGCCGTCGCTCATCCGGCAGACGACCTTGCACTGCCGGGAAGGGCCCTCGCCCAGGTAGATGTAATTCGGCCGCCCCTGGATCGGCGCGCGGGTGTGGACCACGGCCGCCACGAGTTGGGCCTCGTAGGCGATCCGGTTGTTCACCTCGTAGGTCTTGTTCGCGACCGCGAAGGCGTCCATGTCCCAGCGGTGGGCCTGCATCGTCACGGCGAGGCAGGCGCCCGCGTTGTTGCGGAGGTGCTTCGGCAGGGCGATGTCGGCCCTCGCCATGACCTGCGCAAAGGCGACGACCTCTCCGAGGGTCTGGGGCGCGAGAGAGCCGCCACCGGCGCCCGACGAGGCCATCCCGATCTTCGCGTAGCCGACCTTTTCGTCGGCCAGCGTGGCGAGTTGCTGCGCTTCACTCATGCGTTTTCGAGCTCCTGTTCGAGGCGGGCGCGGTGATCGGCCGCCCGGGTCCGGCTCCAGTCGGAGCGTTTGATGGTGACGGCGTCACCGCGCTGGCCGGCGGGGCCAGGCCAGCGGCCGGTTTCGAGGCAGCGGGCGAGCACCCGCAGCGCGGTTCGGTTGTCCTGGGCGGCGGCCTGCAGGTCGTCGGGATCGAGCTCGATCACGTTGACCGGGTGCGGGATCGACTTCTCGACGAACACGAAGCCGAAGCTGTCGAACCGGTGGCCCGTGGCCTGCTCAAGGCAGAGCGAGGCGAGATCGGCCTGCATGTCGTAGCGCCGATCATCGAGCGCCTTGGCGATTGCGCGGTCCGAAACGTCGGCGCCGGTCTTGAGGTCGTTGAAGTCGCGGGAGTCGGTCGGGATGACGTCGGGCCGCGACTTGAGCCAGAGGCCCGTCTCCTCGTCGAAGGCGATGATCGTGTGCTCGATTAGCCCTTGCAGGGCGCCGGCGCGGACCAGGGGCGAGTTGGCGAGCCCGCTGTCTTCGAGCCCCTTCTGCCAGGGGAGGACCCCGGCCATGCCCTTGATCATCTCGACCTGACCGGGCTTGAGCACGGTCAGGCGGTTCCTTGCCGCGAGCGCAAGCCATTCCTTGCAGTCGTTGCGGCGCGTGTCCCAGTCCTTCCCGAGATACTTCTCCGGCCGGGCGATGAAGTGGCGGCTGAAGTGCGCCTCGCCGAGCACGAGGTGGTGCGTCGCGCGCCCCTCGATGTAGGCGGCCTTGTCCGGCTCCTCGAGCCGGTTCGGGTTCATGGCGCTGTAGACCCAGAACGCCATCGGGCTCTTGGTGAAGATCGTCCGGAGCCCGGACGAGGAGACCGAGGGGCCAACGCACAGATTGGCGCTGTGATAGACCTCCATCGGAACGCCGCTGTAGATGCCGGGGGACGAGATCGGCTGGCCGTCCCAGGGAATGACCTTCACGGGCTGGATCCTCAGAACCGGATCGAGACGTTCGGGATTTCGCCGGCAGCAATCGCCAGGACGGCGGCCTTCGCCGCTTCCTCGGTGATGCCGGCGTGGGTCATCAGGGCTTCCTTGGCGGCCCCCATGACGCTGCCGCGGTGCTTCCGGTCCGCCTCGCGCTTGCGCTGGGCCTCGGCCTCGGCGTCCGCCTTCGCCTTCTCCTCCTGCTCACGCCGGGCCTGGGCCTCGGCTTCGGCTTTCCGGGCGGCCTCGGCGGCCTCCGCTCGGCGCTGGGCCTCGGCGAGTTCCTCGCGGTGCTTGCGCTCGCGCTCCTCCTGCTCCTGGCGGGCCTGGGCCTCGGCCTGCTCGCGGGCCTTGCGGGCGGCCTCCTCGGCGGCGCGCTGGGCCGCGGCCTCCGCCTCAGCCTTGGCTTGGGCTGCAGCCTCTTCCTGGCGGCGCTGACGCTCCGCTGCCTCGGCCTCTTCGCGCTGGCGCCGCTCCGCCTCCTCGCGCTCCTGGCGCTCCTGCTCGCGGCGGGCGGCCTCGGCCTTCTCCCGCTCCTCCTGTTCTCGCCGGAGCCGGGCGAGCTCGGCCCGGTCGGCTTCCTCGCGGAGCAGCTTGGCGTGATAGGCGGTGAGGTTCTCGACGACCCGGGCCTTGCTGGCCTGGGCGATCTCGGCCGTCTCGCGGAACTCCTCGGGGTCGATGGAGAAGGCCTCGGCCTCCTCGAGGCGCAGGGCGACCACGTCGCTGTCGTCGTCGACTTGGATCGCGGTCAGGCTATCGAGGCGGGACAGCGCCACCTTCACCCGCTCCTGGCGGGCCTCCTCGGCCTCTTCCCAATCGGTCAGGGGCTTGCGGGCCTCGTCGCGGAGCTCGTCGAGCTTCTCCCGGATTTTCCGGCGGGAGTCGTCGACGGTCTTGACCTGCTTCCGGAGGTCCTCGGTGAGCGACTTGCCGGCCTCGTCGAGGGCGGTCTTCGTCTTCGTGACCTTGTGGGCCAGCGACGCGATGGCCTTCCGACCCTTGTCGGTCGTCAGGTCGGGAACGTGAGAGCGGACTTCGGTCCTGATCTTGTCGAGCAGGTCCTCGAAGGCCTTCTCGTCGGTCAGCAGGGCGATCTTGGTCTTTTCGTTCAGGACGGCCAGGTCGCCGGCGGTGACTTCGGCCTCGGGCGTAAGGGTGGCGGTGGGAGCGTTCATGTGGTCCTCGTCAGAAGGGAAGTTCAGCTTCGAGTTCGCGCTCGGCCGCCTCTTCAGCGGCGAGGCGCTCGTAGAGCTCTCGGCGCTCGCGGGCGCGGCGTGCGGTCTGGGTCTCGACCCCCAAGTCGGCGAGTTCGGCGTCGATCAGCGCCTGTGCGGCTGCGAGCCGGTGGCCGGTCAGTCCGCCGTAGAGGGAGAACCAGAGGCCGCGCAGCCGGAAGACGCGAAAGGCGCGCTCCTGGGCCTCGGTGCGCTTGATGTGCCGGCGAGCGCCGGGGTTCTTGGGGCGGCGGAGGGTCAATGGAGCGCCCCCCCTTCCGCGCGATAGGTCGTCGCCTCGACGAAGGCCTCCTGCCGGCGCAGGTTCGCGGCCTGCAGCGCTGCGTGAGTATGGGCGCCGACGAGCGCGGCCTTCAGATCAATAGGTCCGGCCCGGTCGTCGGAAAGGACGCGCTCGATCAGCTTGACGATGTGCTCAAAGCTCTCGCGTGGGGAGATCACGGACGGGCCTCCTGCAGCTTCAGGACGGCCAGGCCGCGGCGGCCGTGGCGCTTGAACCGGGCCGCCCAGCCGTTGAACTCGGCCAGGGACAGGTCGAACCGGGCGCAGGCGTCCTCGAGCGCGAGCTCGCCGCGGCGGACGGCCATCACGACGGCTTCCTTGTCGCTGGCGAGCCAACGGCCGGAAGGGCGGGGGAGGTGGCGGAGGTCGCTCATATCCGCCCCACCGCGCGCAGCCAGGCGTAGGTGAAGGCGACGAAGCCGCCCCCGCCTGAGCCAACGGCAAGGCCCGCCAGGAACCACGCGTAGGACCGCAGGCTCACGCCCGGCCCCCGAGGTAGGCGACGGCCAGGACCAGGATGCCGGCGGCCATGATCTTGACCGTGTTCTCGGCGACCTTGCGCAGGAGCCGGGCGGTGCGGGAAGTGACCGGCGGGCGCCAGTCGATGAGGCCTGGGCGGGTCATTGGACCTGCACTCCCGCGCGCTGGACCATCCCGGACATCTCGTCGGAGAGCTCGGCGATCTGCTGGGCCGTCATTTCCTGGGCCTGTTTCAGGCGCGCGGGCGAGACGGACGCCGCGATGTGCTGCGAGAGCGCCATGATCAGGAGCACCGACACCGTGGCCGGATCGTGGGCCTTGCCAGTGATGATCGTCGCCATCTCATTGGCCGCGTCGACGATGGCGTCAGAGGCCTTCTGGGCCTGCAGAATTTGGGTGTCGGGACGGGTCACGAGGCCTCCTCTTGATCGGCTGGAAAGGCGCAGGCCGCAGCGGTCTCGGCGGCGAGCTGCTGGACGGCGGCGCCGAACATCGGGCCATCGGCGACGGCGAACCGGTCGCGGAGCCGGGAGGCCTCGGCCAGGGCTTGGGCGGCGGTCATTGAGCCGCCCTCGAACCGCGCCCGGGCGGCCTCAACGGCGTCGAGTTGGCGCTGCATGTCCGCGGCCTGGGCGAGCAGGTCGGCGAGCGAGACCTCTGGGGCGGAGTCGTTGGCGGGGATCGGGCTCACTGCGACAGCCCCAGTTCCCGCAGGGCGCAGCGGTACCGGTTCTCCGGCGCCAGAGGGTCAGCACCGCGCCGTCGGCGGATCGTGACGTCGGCGTTGTGCTGGGCGATGGCCTCGACCAACTGACGGTTGGCGAACACGACGTCGGCCCGCTCGGGGTTGACGAAAGCCGGCGGCATCACGCGGCCCCCGTCAGGGCGTCGTCGATGCGGGACCGGCGCGCGAAGTCCGCCGCCTCGTCAGCGTCGGCCACGTCCCGCTCAGCCGCCTCGGCAAGCATGGCGTCGCGCAACTCGTCGTGCAGGTCTTCCAGCTTTTCGAGGATGGGGATGAGCAGGCCCGGCGACTGTTCGACCGAACGCCCGTCGATGCTCTCGACGCGGATATCCTCGACCTCAGCCGGTGAGCCGGGGTCGTACAGTTCGGGCGGACCGAAGCGCCCGCTCTCGGGCGATCCCGGCGAGACCGTGAACGAGACGGTCACTTCGATCTCGGCGGTCGGGACGTCGCCGCCCCAGTTGAGGCAGGTCGAATAGGTGTAGCGGCGCGACATCGTCACAGCCCCTTCGCGGTCAGGATGAGGTGGCAGATCACGGCCAGTGGCGCGGCGGCGACGGCGACCCAGGGGGAGAGGCGGGGCAGACGCATCAGCGAGCCCCCCGAGCGATCTCGGCCAGCCGGTCGAGGGCGGCCTCGGCGGCCTTCACAGCCTCCCAAGCGGCGTCGATGGTCGGGAAGCAGAGGGCGGGACACGGGCCGCTGCGGGCGCCGGGGCGATCCGGGTCGTCGACCAGAACGTGATCAATCGACAGGAGCGCGCCGGTGTGGCCGACGCGGAGATCGGGGACGGCGGCGCGCATCAGGCAGCCTCGACTTCGGCCGAGCGCATCACGTAGACGACCACGTACTCGGGGCGGGTCGAGCGCTCGCCGGCGACGCGGGCGCACAGCGCGTTGGCGTCTTCCCAGCGGAGTTCGTAGGGCAGGCCGCCGTTGCCGCGCCGGACCTGCGTGACGGTTTGGCAGGAATAGAGAAGCCCGGTCAGGTCCTCATAGGACATCGCCGAAAGGTCGGCGCCGAGAGCGGCCTGAACCTCCTCATGGGCCTCGTGCAGCCGCAGAAGGCCCATATCGAAGACGTAGGGGCGACCGTAAACGAGGCGCTCGCCGGGGCGGCAGATCGGGGCGGTTTCGGGGGCTTGGGTCTGGGTGAACATCGGTGTCGGCTCGCGCTGCGGATGAGCCGACTATGCGCAAACCGCACAAATGAGTCAATGCGGAAAGTGCACACACTGTGCGGTTTCCGATAAACGCCTATACTCCCCCCATGACCGACGCCCCTACCTCGCCAAGCGCTACTCCGCCCGCCATGATCCACCTGAACCCGCGGGGAGTGGTGGCGATGAAGCGCGACATGGAGTTGGTGGCGAAGCTGGTGGAGGTTATCGAGGCCAAAGACAGCCTGAGGCCGGAGCCCATCTCAGTGGACGGCTATGAGGAGTGGATCGTGCAGCGTCATCTCGAGGCGCTTTCGCACGAAGGCATGGTCGACGCGATCATCAGCAGGACGCTCGACGAGCTCCACCCCACGGTATTCGTCCGCGATTTGACCTGGGCCGGCCATGACTTCGCCGCCACGCTGAAAAGCCCGGCTTGGCAGGAAGTGAAAGCGAAGCTGACCCCAGTGGAGATGATGACAGCATCATTCAAGGTGCTGAGCGACATCGGGGCGGAGGCGGTGAAGGCCTACCTGCTCAAGAAGCTCGGATTGGGATCGTGAAATGCGCCGTGCCGGGCAGGGCAATGGAGACCAAACATGACAAAGCGCGTCGTCTGGTTCGTGTCCGCTTTGATACGGATGCGCGCAAGCATGAGGTGCGCTAGGCGACATGACCCAACTGGGGTTCAGTCCGGGATCACCCCGGGCGGAGGGAGTTTGAGCCGGGCGCGTGCCGTGACGCGAAACCCTGATGGGAACTGGACTGAAACCGTCTAGGCCCTGCGCAGGAAGTGCGATTAGCTGTTCACTCGCCAGTAATCCTGAGGGGTTTCACTCCAGGGATAGCTTCGTAAGGCTCCCCAAGTCGTCCTTGAACTAGAGCGTTCGCAGCATCGCGCGCCTTCGCCAGCACCGCGCCCCACTTGCCGAACACTGTCCCGCAGGCCTTGCACCAGACGTCGGTGTCGTCCGTCATGTCATCGGGGCCTTCAAGTACCTCGCCGCCGCAATGATGGCAGAGGAAACCGATCTCGACATCGACTTGGCCGTCCGTCATCAGATGCGCCGCCCCGATCGGGAAAGAAGGTGCGCCTCGGTCGGGCCGCATCGATCTCCGGACAAGACCGAGGTCACGGCGTCAGCGAAACCGTGACTGTTTGGCCCCCGATCAGGCGGACCAGCTGCGCAATCTCGCCCCCCTGTGGCTCTCCGCCCAAAGCCTCCCAGGTGACCCTGGCGATGACATAGTACGAGCCGTCCGGAAGGCCGGCGAACGTGAACTCACCCCGCGAATTGCACCGTGTCTCTGGGAAGTAGCGGAAGGCGTTGGCGTCGACCCAGCCCCAACGCTTGTCGGCCTTCTCCAGGCGAACGGCGCCACCTTCAGCCGATCCAAAGGTGTCTTGGACGAAGGTGCGGGTGTACTCGGCCATGGGCAATAGGCGCACCGGGCCGCCTGCACAGGTGATCACCTGACCGCCGCGGGTTCGCATGAAAGCATCCCCGCCGACGCTATTGCGCCCCGGCTTCATGGCCCACGCCAACGCGGCCGGTTTGAAGGTGACGACTTCAGTCGCCTCGCCAGCGACCAACGGCTCCGGCAGCGGTGTGATCTGGCCGAGAGCAGGGCCCGCCGCGAGCATGGCGGCCGCAACGACAAGCCTTCTCATCATCAGATCCTTCTGCCGAGCCATACGGGTCTCCCCATGATCCGAACCTCGTCGGGATCGCATAGGTCATCGGAATAGGCAGGGTTGCTGGAGAAAACCCGCAACTTGCCTGTGGCGCGGATGATCTCGACGTTCTTCACGACATAGCCGTCGTCGTACCAGAGGGCGAACGGGCCGGGCTGGCGAGGGTTCACGTCGCGCCGGTCAATCAGCAGCTGGTCGCCGTTCTCAAACCTGGGCTCCATGCTGTCGCCGCGGACATTGATCAGCAGCAAGTCGGCGGCTCGGGCGTGTAGTTCGGCCTCGACCAGGCTGCGCGGCATCAGCGCGGTCTTCTGGTCGCCGTCGCCAGTCCCGCCGCCACCCATGCCGGCGTGCGTCGGCAAGACCTCCACCTCGACATAGGCGATCTGCGCAGGTGGGTCGGGGAGGTCGGGCGTGTTGCCGATATGAGCAGGCGACGCGCCGCCTGTCGCCGCGAGGTAGGCGCGGATCTGATCGGCCTCCCTTGCCGAGATGTCGCGCGTGCCCTGGACCATGCGGTTTACGATGGCCGGCGTGGTCAACTTCATGAAACGGGCGAGAGCCGATTGAGACCGTCCGGGCTTCGCTAGCTCGGCCTTCAGCCAATCCGCGTCGATTCCAAAGCGCTCGGTCATGGGCGGATTAAGCGGAAAGCGCACACTGGCCGATATAGACGATAGCGCACAGGTGTGCGGAAATCGCGTTGACCAACTGTGCGGATTGCGCATATCTAAGCGCCATGACACCAGCGTCTGAAATTCTGAAGCGTTGCGGAGGCCCAAAGGTGGTCGCCGAATGGCTGGGCTTGGACCGTTCGGCTGTCCAGCGCTGGGCGTATCCGTCGCCCAAGGGTAGCGACGAACAGGTGCCGATGAAGCACTGGCCGGCGCTGATCCGGGAGGCCGCCAAGCGCGGCTTGGTCATCACCGTTGCCGAGTTGATGCCCGACGACGTGTCGGAAATCGCCAGAGCGCAGCAGAGCGCCGCCTGATCCATGCGACTGGGGGCATTCACCGACATCGAACACGCGCGCGGGTCATCCCCCCGCTTGACCGCGCGTGTGGCTGGCCGAACTCTCACGGTCGGCCGGGGCGTCGCCGGTTCCTCGCCGGTTCCTGGCGGCGCCCCAGAGGACACCGTTCCGCTGTCACGACCGGCGGGCAAACGGGCACGACCGGCAGGCCCCCTCTATGTGGGCTTGCCGGTTCGTGATCTTGACCATCAACGCCGCGCCAACGGCTCGATGGCGAAACTCCATCTTCCTGAAGCCCGACGCATGGTCGGGGTATCGCTCCGCCAGAGCGCGGTGGCGAGCGGCCAAGACGAGCCGCTCAATGAGCCTGATCACCAACTGATCGTCCGCGTCCTCCGTCATCCGCGCGCCTCCAGCGCCGCCGCCAACCGAGTGGCAGCATGACGGTGACGCACATGGAAATCCGCGACGACTTTGGGGAAAATCTCCCCGGGTTTGAGCTGGCCAGGGCCCGAGACGCCTTGGCCAAATACGTCGAACTCCGTTGGCCTTGGGGGCGGCGCAAGGCCGTCGCTCGGGAGTGGGGGCTCAACGACGACGAGGCCCGCTCGGTCTGCTCCGGCCGGGCCTCCTGGGCGACCTTCGACAAGATCGTCACGCACCCCCACGGCGGCTGGCAGGTCCTGCTCCCGGTGTTCGCCGCGCTCCTCGACCAGACCGCCGAGCAATTCATTATCGAGAAGAGAAATGCGCATGCGAAGCGCGCTGAGCGCCTTGGGGCGCTGGTTGGCGATTGGTGGGCTCTGCCTGCTGATCCTGGCGTCGGCGCCGCCGACGATGGCCGCGGATCGGATCGCAGACCTCGGAACGGACCTCATCGCCTGGGCAAGGCTGCGCATCCGCGCGCTCGTTCGGCGCCGTGACTGAATCCCCGAAGAGCCCCCGGGGTTCAGCGGGGCCGATGCACAGGAGGCGGGCATGGCCCGATCCGACGCCCCGCTGGGGCTCAAGCCCGAGGAGCATAGTCAGCTCCTCGTCTATCACACCGACAGGCTGCGCGTGGCCCAACGGGCTGTCGACAAGGCCAAGGAGCCCCTGAAAGACGCCCAGGAAGAGCTCACCGCTCGCTTCAACGAAGCCAAGGCCGACCTGGGCAAGGGCTACTCCCGCAAGTACCTCACCAGCCTGCTCGAAGACGTCACCGCGCAGATGCGGGACCAAGTCACCGAGGAAGCCCGACGCGCCCAGGACCGGGCAACCCTGGGCCTTCCGGTCTACGGCGCCCAGCAAGACCTGTTTGGGGCCGGCGCCGCCCAGATGCCCGACGAGGCCCGGGACGCGATGTTCTGGGAACTGGAGGGCTTCAAGCGCGGCCGCAACGGCGCGCTCGAGGAAATCCCGGACGGCTGCCCGCCGCGGTTCCACCAAGCGGTCATGAAGGGCTACGAAGCCGGCCAGAAGCTGACCCAGGCGGACCTCCTGGCGGCGGCCGAGCTGAAGGCCAAGATGGGCCAGCCCGACGCTGGTGAAGGCGACGAGCCGGACCTCAACGCCGGCGGCGAGGAAGACCAGGAAGAGGCCCTGGAAGAGGGCGTCCGCAAGCTGAAGCGCTCCGGGTTCACCCAGCGCTCGGCGCCCGCCAACGAAGACGTGGTGGCGGCCTAGATGCGTAAGCCGGCCACGCCCGCCCAATACGAAGACGAGGACGCGCTGCAGATCGCGACCGCGGACTATCTGCGGCTGGCGTGGCCGAGCCATCTCCTCTGGTGGCACACGCCGAACGGCGGCGAGCGCCCGACCGTCGAGCGCATCGACCGACGGACCGGCGCGACTTACCGGTTCTCGCCCCAGGCCGCGAAGCTCAAGCGGATGGGGACGCTTCCGGGGGTCGCCGACTGCGCCCTGCAGCTACCCAAGGGCCGTATGGGCTTCATCGAGCTCAAGGTCGGCGACAACAAACTCGATCCGCCGCAGGAAGACTTTCGAGACGCCTGCCTCGCCAACGGCCACGGCTGGGCCCTGTGTAGATCGGTCGAACAGGTCGAGGAGACCTGTATTCGTTGGCTGGCGACGTTCGGCCTTGTGCCCAGGGCTCGGCTCGCGGGGAGGGCGGCATGAGCGCGCTGACCCACCGCCAGGCCGAATGCCTGGGCTTCATCCGAGAATATGCGGCGAAGCACGGCGCGAGCCCGTCCTTTTCGGAGATCGCCGTCGCGCTGGGCTTGTCGCCCACGTCCAAGGGCAACGTCTCCACTTTGGTCGGCCAGCTGGTCGGCCGCGGCTACCTGCGCCACGCGCGCAACCGTGCACGCTCTCTGGAGATCGTCGAGCACCGCACCCCGCTGACGCGCTTCTCCACCCAAGAACTCGAAGCCGAACTGGAACGGAGGGCCGGGCTGTGACCGACGCCGGCACTATGACGAGGCGAGCGCCTGGCGCCCTTGAGGCCGCACGGACAGAAGCCGTGCGGCTCTACAACAGCGGCCTCAGCCTGCGTGAGGTCGGCGAGCGGATGACGCCGCCACGCTCCCACGAGGGGGTGAGGCTTCTGCTGCTCGCCGCTGGCGTGGAATTGCGGGAGCCGCATGTGACCCTGGCGTCCGGGCGCAAGGCGTCGACGTCGACAGGATGGACTGGCGGCGAGCGTGATCCCGGCGCCGAGAACCTGTCCCGCTTCGGCCACGCCAAGATCGATGTCAGCCAGGCCACCGGCCTGAAGCCGGATCACCCCGCGGTCATGGAAGGCCGGACGCTCTTTCCGTCCACGGTCGTCGCCCCTGCCGCAAGTCCGCGTCTCCTGGTGTCGGGGCACAACAACCCGAAACTCGGCAAGCAGGTCATGCGCGGCGACCGCGCCGGCTGGCCGATCTTCCACCTGGCCCTTGAAGAACGGGCCACATGCCCGCGGTCCTGCGCTATGTGGGGCGCCTGTTATGGGAACGCCATGCACATGGCCCGTCGGCACCGCGCCGACGACGACCTGATGCCCCGCCTGCGCCGCGAGATCGGCGTTCTGGCCGCCAAGCATCGCCAGGGCGTCCTGATCCGCCTGCACACCCTCGGCGACTTCTTCTCGGTCGAGTACGTGGCGTTCTGGGCGGAGATCCTCCGCGACCATCCGAACGTCGCCTGCTTCGGCTACACGGCGCGCCGGGTCGATGACGAGGACCGGAACAGCGCCCGTATCGCCCGGGCGCTCAAGGTGCTCACGGACGGCGCTTGGTCGCGGTTCGCGATCCGGACCTCGCATGTTGAGGCCGGGCCCGAGCGGTCCGTGGTGGTCGACGATGCGCCCCTGCGTGAAGACGTGGTGCTTTGCCCCACCCAGACCGAGGCGACGCAGGCCTGCGCCACATGCGGCATCTGCTGGGCCGCAGGCTCGAGGTCCAAGACCATCGCCTTCCTGCGCCACGGGATGAAGCGCAAGGGCCGCAAGATGGTGGATGCCGAGCTGACCGCCGAGCCCGAGCCGCCGGTCGTGGACATCCCCGCTGAACCGGCCACGGTCAACGTCATCGCGCCTTCGAAGCCATCCCCGATGCCTCCGCCGGCGCCGCCGCGCACTCCGGCGGCCCCCGAGCGCAGACCGGAGCGGCCCTCCGTCCCCGTGGCGCGGCACAATACCGGCCACGCGCTGACCCCGCTCGTGTTTCGCCGTGCCGACCGACTGGCGAAGTCCGATCTGCCGCCGGTCCGGGAAAAGGCGCTGCCCGATCAGATCCTGGACGCGTTGGCTGACCGCCCCCTGACCACGAACACGCTGGCGGTGCTGCTGGGCGCCAAGGAGCTGCCGGTCGGCGACTGCCTCACCAACCTGATGCGGGCCGGCCAGGTCTCCTGCGAGGAGTTCATGGAGGGCGAGGTCAGACGCCGGCGCTGGAGCCGCACGGCATGAGCAGTTCCGCCTCCCAAGACGAAGTCGAGGACATCGTGACCGCCGAGGTCGCGCGCGTGATCGACGAGATCGTGCTGCACTCCGTCGCCCGAAGCTGCGCCGCCGTCACTCTGCAGCGCGCCGCTGCGGCCGCATTTATCCGGCACGGCGGCAACGCCTTGGCCAAGCTGGCGAGCCACGAGGACGCCTTCCTGACGCACACGAAGCTGGCCCGCCGCCACCAGGAGCGGATGAGCCAGGTACAGGGGGCTCGCCGCCGATGAGCAAGGACAACATCGTCCCGATCAGCCCTGAAGCGAGCCGCCGGTTGGCCGAGGCCCGCGTGGCCGGAGCCTTTGAGGCGCTCTACGAGGCCGGCGGTGTCCTGGCCTGCGCGCACATGGTCACCGTGCTCCTGGAGCGCCTCGAGGCCCGCATCCGGGCGGACGTCGCCAGAGACACCGGAAGGAGCGCGCCGTGACCCGCGACGACATGATCGCCCGAGAGGTCGAGAACGCCGCCCTCTATGAGCGCGAGGCCAAGCGCAGAACCAAGAACCCCGCGCTGGTCGAGGAGCTCCGCGCCTGGGCCAAGGCCTCGCGCATCAGGGCGGAGCGCCTGAGGGCCGGGCCGTTGTTCGGGGGGAAGGAATGAGCCTCTTCGACAGCCTCCCGCCCGCCAGGAAGCCCCAGGAGCCCGCCCAGCGCCCGGCGAGCGCCTACGCCTTCCCGCACCCCAGGCCGGCTACGCGGCGGCCGCCGACGGCGGGTGAGAAGGCCTGCGGCTGCGGTCTGGCGGCGACCTGCGCCGAAGGCTCCGCCGCATGGTGTCCCTGGCGCGCCCCGGCGACCTTCTGGCCGGCGAGGAGGGGCGCATGAGCTTCACGCCCGCCCTTGGCCTGCGAAAGGCCGAAGAGGCTAAGGTCGATCATGTCCCGGCCAATCTTGAAGCGGAACAAGCGCTCCTGGGCGCCCTGCTGTACGACAACGCCGCCTATGAGCGCCTGCCCGACGGTCTGAGGGCAGAGCAGTTCTACGAACCCCTGCACCAGCGGATGTTCGCTGAGATGTCGCTGCAGATCGGCAAGGGCCACTTGGCCGACCCAATCCTGCTGGCCGACCGGTTCGTGAAGGATGAAGCCTTCGCGGAGTTCGGCGGTGTCGCCTATCTGGCCGATCTCGTGGACCGCGCTCCGCCATCGGTGAACGCGCCCGACTACGCCCGCCAGGTCATGGACCTCGCAATGCGTCGGGCCGTCTTGAGCATTACCCAGGAGGCCGCGGCGGCCGTTGTAGATCCCGAGGATCAGCGCAGCGCCCGCGAGCACGTCGAGAGCATCGAGGGCGCGCTCTACAGCCTGGCGGAGACCGGCAAGACGGCGACGGGGTTTGTGGACTTCGCTACAGCCCTATCCGGTGCGCTGGCCCAGGCGGCCGAGGCATTCCAGCGTGAGGGCGGCATAGCCGGCATCTCTACGGGCTTGATCGACCTGGACCAGAAGATCGGTGGCCTCCACGGCTCCGACCTCGTCATCCTGGCGGCTCGCCCGTCGATGGGTAAGACGTCCCTGGCCTGCAACATCGCCTTCGACGTCGCCCGCAAGTACGCCTACGAGGCCCTGCCAGACGGCGCCCGCAAAGCGACGGCCGGGGGAGTGGTCGCCTTCTTCTCCCTCGAGATGTCCGCAGAGCAGCTCGCCCTGCGGCTGGTGGCCGAGGCCTCCGGGGTCCCGGGCGACAAGATCCGCAAGGGGGAAATCACCGCCGTCGAGTTCGGCCGGGTCCGCGACGCGGCCATGGAGATTGAGCGGGCGCCGCTGTTCATCGACGCCACCGGAGGTATCAGCCTCGGAAAGCTCTGCGCCCGGGCGCGCCGGATGAAGCGCTTGCACGGCCTCAATCTGATTGTGGTCGACTATTTGCAGCTGATGACCGGCGACAAGCGCTATGGCGGAGGCCAGCGGGTTCAGGAGGTCAGCGAGATCACGGTCGGGCTGAAGGCCTTGGCAAAGGAACTCAACGTCCCGGTCCTGGCCCTGTCCCAGCTATCCCGCCAGGTGGAGCAGCGCGACGACAAGCGCCCCCAGCTGTCCGACCTGCGGGAATCCGGCTCCATCGAACAGGACGCCGACATGGTCATGTTCATCTACCGGGAGGAATACTACCTCAGCCGCAAAGAGCCGGAGCCCGGCACGCCTGAGCACCTGGAATGGCGGCAGCAGATGGACGCTGTCGACGGGGTCGCAGAGGTCATCATCGGCAAGCAGCGCCATGGCCCAATCGGGACCGTCCGCTTGGCCTTCGACGGCGCCCTCACGAAGTTCAACAACCTCGCGCGCGAGCTCTTCCACAGCGCTCGCTCGCCCCATGGTGACGACTGATGAGCACCCACCCCTATATCCCGCTCTACGTCGACGACTATGACGCGCACACTGCCCACCTGACCCCAGCGGAAGATGGCGTCTACCTGCGCCTCCTGCGCCTATGCTGGCGGACGCCTGGATGCAGCCTGCCCAATGACGACGCCTGGATTGCGCGCAAGATCAGGCTGAGCCCTGAGGACTATGAGGCCATCGCCCGCCCGGTCCTGGCGGAGTTCTTCAAGCTGTCGCGCGGGCGTTTGATCCAGCGCAGGCTGAAGGACGAATACGATGACATCTCGCGTAAGAAATCCGCTCGCGCCAAAGCCGGAAAAAGTGGTGGCGACGCGAAGGCGCTGAAAGCAAAAGAAAACGCCTCTAGCAATGCTAGGCTTTTGCCATCGGACACGCGCGCGTTTCCAAACCCAGAACCAGAGCCAGAAGATATAACCCCCCAACCCCCCTCGGGGGGCGTGAGCCATGACGAGTTCCTCGCCATCTGGTCAGCCTATCCGGAGGCTGGCAGGGCCACTTGCCCGATGGCGACGGCCAGGCAGGAGGTCGACGAGGCCGCCGCTGAAGGCCACACGGCAGCGGCCATGTTGACCGGCGCCAAGCGGATGGCGGCCCACGTCCAAGCCGGCGGCAGGGCCAAGCGCTTCGACCGTTGGGCCAGGGATAGGCTGTTCGAGAACACCACGCCGCGCCGCCCCGCCATCGCCGAGGCCTGGGATGGCCCGCCCGACCTATGGGACGACGTGTCGAAGGCGAAGGGGCCGGGGTGGGCGGCGAGCTACCTCGGGCCCTGCCTATGGCGGGATAACGTCCTGGTGACCACCAGCAGCACGGTGAGGCGCGCCATTGAAGGCGAAGTTCGGCACATTCTGGAGGCGCACGGAGCGCGGATCGAGATGCAAGGAGTGAGCGCATGACCAAGGAAATTGACGGGATCGTTTGGGCGCTGGATCGCCTGCTCAGCGCCTATCGTGTCGAGCTTGATAGGCAGGCGATGACGCGGGACCTCCCGCCTGAGATGCCAGAATTTGACTGGAGCGACCCCAAGGTCACCAAGGCCCAAACCATCGCCCATTCCCTGGTGGAAGATCCCGTAGGCAGGGCGATGACGCTCGCCATCGAAAGCCTTGGTCGACGGTTGTTCGAGGCTGGTGGCATGAAGGCGATGCACGACGCGCTCATCGCGGTCGGCGACATGAACCCGGATCAAGAGTCCTGGCGTGAGGGGGTGCTGGATCGGCGCTGGTCGGGCATCGGAAGTTGGATGGCATGATGGCCGAAACCGAACTCCGCGACCCCGACATCGTGGCCTTCATCCAGGGACAGGCCGAGGTGATCGCCGACCTGCAGACCGAGGTGGACCAGCTCGAGGCTGCGGGAAGCCAGAAGGCGCGGCGCCGGGCCAAGTCGCTGCGAGGCCTGATCGGCGAGGCTCAGGCCAAGATCGCCAAGGCCAGGGACATCGAGGTCAGGCGCGACGCCCTGGTGGGCGAGGGCCGGGACGCGCTGATCCGCGCCAAGCTCCGCGGCGAAGAGGTCGAGGTCCGCGAGGTGGAGCGCGCCTCCTTCGCTCTGAACGAACATGGCGGCCGGATCATCAACCGCGCCGGCCCGAACCGCGGACTTCCGGTCCTGGTGTACGAGCGCGGTGTCAGCATCCGGACGCTGACAGGGATCGAGCATGCGTTCGCCCGCGGCTACCTGGGTCACGCAAGGACCGGCGCCGGTGGCGAGGCCCTGCTACAGATCGGCCATGCCTACGCGGAGGCGGTTGTGAAATCCGACCCGCTGAAGGCTGTAGACCCGACGCAAACCGGCGGGGGCGGCTTCGGGCCGCGGGGCCCGCAGGCGGCAGCGTGCGAAGCGGCTGAGTGGCTGGAGGTCGCGAGGGAGAGGCTGTCATCGCGCCAGCGAATCGCGCTTGATGAAATCTGTGGGGCTGGGAAGACGGTCCCTCAGCTTCGGGCCGAGCGCAGCTGGGGCTTCAATGCGACGGTGCGAGCTCTCCGTGGAGGGTTGGCCCAGGTCGCTGCTAGCCTGCATCATGCCAAGGGAGCCGGCAGCATGGTTGTCGGCCGTCGCCTAGCCATGGCGAAGAGGATGGGGATCTGATGCGCGGGATTGCCGCCTTGTGCGTGGCGCTCTTCGCCGGCCCGGCCCTGGCGGATCCGTGCAGGGCGATCCCCGACAGCGGGCGGCTGCCCCCATACCTGGGCGTCGGGAAGACCTTCTCCGGGCCTGTGACGTACGTTGGGGATGGGGATAGCCTCTGCGTGGCAGTAGGACCTGGCCCGGAACAATGGGTCGAGGTTCGGCTCGCCGACTTCTATGCCCCCGAGCTCCATGATGCCGGCGGGATGGCGGCCAAGGCCACCCTCAGCGGCATCACAGCGGGTCGCCGCCTGGCCTGCGTCTTCGATCATCGTTCCTATGACCGAGCCGTGGCGATCTGCAGGATCAACGGTCGCTCTGTTGGAGACTTGATGCGCGCCGTCGGCGTGGTCGAGGGCGGTCGAGGGCGCTAGGCGGACACCCGTTGGCGCTTCGATTTCCGGTCCCGCTTGGCTGTCTTGTCGTACAGGCGCTCTGGGATGCCCCCTGGGGGCAGGGCCCCCCTCAGACACATCTCGATCTGACCAGCCAGCATCCAATGCACCGGCTCGTTTCGGCGATGGAGAGCGTTGCGGATGATCTCGCCTGGATCCTTGGCGGGGTTGTTCAGCGCCCGGCCGAGCTCGGTCGCGCAGGGAGCCCGGTCCCAGCCCCACATCCTGCCGAGCGTGATCATCGCCTTCTGAAGTTCAGAGCCGGTCATCAGGATGTTGTGTCGAATTGGGTCTGGAGCCCTATATCTGCCATAGCAAGGCTCGGGTCCACAACCCGACCTCGCGCGCGTGCGCGGACAGCCCGTTGCGGACCGGACCAGATCGAGGCATCAGATTTGCAGACGCGGAAGTCGCGCCTCGGTCGAGGCCCCCGCGTCCATCCCCCGCCAGATAGCTTTGCACCCGGGAGACATCCGGGCGCCGCGGCGGGGTAGGGCGCCTATCCCCAGGCTGTGACCATGGCTCTCCGCCTCGGTGACGCGCCCCGGCCCTCGCTCGAGGGCCACCCCCGGGGAAGAACCCCGGGGACCTATTCAGGTGCCGAGGCTGCGTCAGTCATCAAAGAGCGGTTCGCCCGGTCCGCTGATGATGCTGAAGCCGGTGATGTTCTCACGCGCCCAGCCGATCGCCTCTAGGGCCTCCACACCGACGCCCTTGTTCTTGAGGCGATACTCGCCTTCGTCGAGACGCTTGATGAACGCGTCGGACGCGCCCGGGTCTCTATCGTCCATGGTCTTGACCAGCGCGGCCACCAGCAGCGCTACGCCCTTCTTCAAGTCGTCCATCTTGGGATCGGTCACCGTCAGCTCCTGGTGAAAGTTCAGCTTGGACCGCAAATGGGGGTTGGGCGAGCACGGCGGAATACCTCTCGGTAGCAACGAGCGCTTCCATCCACAGGACATCATCACCGCAGCAGGCCTTGCACCGGGCAGAGAACCCCAGCGGCGACCACTTCGCGCCAAGCGAACAGCAGGAAGAAGGCGCCCCGTCTCAATAGGGCTAGGCCGCAATCCGACCCAGGAGGCGCACACTATGAGCGAGGCCACAGCCAGCGGAAAGCGCAGGCCTAAGCCGGAAGACCTCGACCCCCTGCTCGACCACATCTGGAACGGCCTCAGCCTCCGTTCAGCGTGCGGCAAGCTAGGCCTCGACACGCCTTCGACGGACAAGTGGCTCCACGCCGATGATGAGAGGCGCCAACAGTACGCGCGCGCGTGCGAGGGCCGATCCGACTATCTGCAGGAGGACGCGCTGGTCGTGAACCGAGCGGCGGCCATCGGCGGAACGGTCAACGGCAAGAAGGTCGATGCCTCCGGCGCCAAGGGCTACCTGGAGGCGGTCAAGTTCTCGATTGGCCGGATGGCGCCCAAGACGCTTCCGCCCCAGCACCATGTGCTCCACCACGAGTTCGCATCCATGAGCGATGATCAGGTCGCCGCCGCCATCGCCCAGATGGAGGCGCAGAAGCCGAGCGAGGACTGATGGCCGCTCCCGCTGTTCAGGGTGCGACCTCATGGGTTGAGCTCCCTGGAGGCCGACGCCTGCCTCGGGCCCAGGCCGAAACCTACCTGGCGCTCCTGCAGGAGCAGCGCCGTCGCCACGAGGCTCGGCGGACGCAGACCGAGCGCGACCAGATCCTGGCGAACTGTCGGACGCTGCACGGGTTCATCCGCGAGTTCTGGCATGTGCTGGAGCCTGTCGCGCCCTTCCGCACAGGTTGGGCCTTGCGGGCGATGTGCGACCACCTTGAAGCCGTCACCGCCGGCCACATTCGGCGCCTGCTGATCACCGTGCCGCCGGGGATGATGAAATCCCTGCTGCTGGTGTTCTGGACGGCCTGGGAGTGGGGCCCGAAGGGGATGCCGCACGTTCAGGTGCTGGCGACCTCCTACAGCCAGGTCAACTGCTTCCGCGACAACCAGAAGCTCCGCGACCTCGTGACGAGCGAGAAGTTCCAAGCCCTGTGGCCGCTCACGCTCCGCGACGACCAGAACGCCAAGGGCAAGTTCGTCAACACCGCGAGCGGCTTCAGCGAAGCCCGCCCGTTCTCGAAGATGACCGGCGGCCGCGCGAACCGGGTCAAGATCGACGACCCGCACGACACCGAGTCGGCGGAGAGCGATGTGCAGCGCGCCGCCGCCGTGCGGATCATGCGCGAGGCCATCTCCGACCGGATGAACGATCCCACCCGGGACGCGATCATCCTGATCATGCAGCGCCTGCACGCCAAGGACTGCGCCGCGGTCGCCAAGGAGCTTGGCTACGTCCACCTCGAGCTCCCCATGGAGTTCGAACCGGCCAGGCGCTGCGTCACGGTCCTCCGGCCGGCGAACGACGGCAACCCGGCCGTGCTCTTCGAGGATCCTCGGGAGAAAGACGGGGAACTCCTGTTCCCCGAGCGCTTCCCGCGCGAGACGGTCGAGGAACTGAAGCGGGCCAAGGGCTCCTACGCCTGGGCAGGCCAGTATCAGCAGCGCCCTGCGCCGCGCGAGGGCGGCCTCTTCAAGCGCCACTGGTTCGAGGTCGTGTTCGCGCTCCCGGTCACCGCCACGCGCAAGACCAGGGCCTGGGACATCGGCGCGACCGAGGGCGGTGGCGACCCGACCGCAGGCGTCCTGATGAGTCGGGATGGTCGAGACGGCTTGTTCTACGTCGAGAACTCGATCCGCGAGCAGCTGGGCCCCGCCGGCGTCGAGCGCCTGATCCTGAACACAGCATCGCAGGACGGCCGTCGCTGCAGGGTCCGGCTACCTCAAGACCCCGGCGCCGCCGGCAAGGCCTACGCACAATCCCTGGCCCTTAAGCTGGCGGGCTACGAGCTCAGCATTGTCGCCCCCACCGGCGACAAGGAGACGCGGGCCACGCCAGCCGCGGCCCAGGCTGAGGCCGGCAACATCAAAATCCTGGCGACCGGCGACCCCGCCAAGGACGCGTGGATCGAGCCCTTCCTCGATGAGGTCTGCACCTTCCCAGCCGGCGCGAATGACGACCAGGTCGACGCCTTCGCCGACGCCTTCAACGAGCTCGCTCTCGGGCCTGTCCACACGACCTCGATCACCGCCCTAGCCATCTGACGGAGTGCTCATGTCGACGAAGGTGTTTGAGCGGTCCGGGGCCGTGATGAAGCTCGTCCCGGCCTGGAACGTGATCGAGCCCCTGATGGGCGGCACCCTGGCGATGCGCGAGGCCGGCGAGCGGCTGCTGCCCCGCTTCCCGAGCGAGGACGCCACCGCCTGGACCCGCCGCAAGGACGCCGCCACCCTGTTCCCCGCGCTGAAGCGCACGGTTCGCGTCCTGGCCTCGAAGCCGTTCTCCAAGCCGATCACCCTGTCGGACGAAACCCCGCCCGAGATCGTCGAGTGGGCCAACGACATCGACCGCGAGGGCGTGAACCTGCACACCTTCGCCGCCGAGATGCTGGCGGAGGCCCTGGCCTATGGGCTGGCGGGCATCCTCGTTGATGCGCCGCCGGTGGCCGAGCCTGGCAAGGTGCAGACCAAGGCCCAGCAGCAGGCCGAGGGCCGCCGCCCGTACTGGGTGCGGGTCCGTCACAATCAGATCTTGGGCTGGCGGGTTGAACAGGTCGAGGGGCGCACCCGCTTGACCATGCTGCGCCTCGCCGAGCCCGCCGAGGTCGCGGACGGCGAGTGGGGCACGAAGATCGTTGAGCGCGTGCGCGTCCTGCGCCCTGGATCCTGGGAAATCTGGGAGAAGCAGGAGAAGGCCGCCGGCGTCGAGGGGGAGGCCGAGTGGAAGAGGACCGAGAGCGGCCTGTCCGGCGTCGAAGAGATCACCTTCGTGCCGCTCTATGGCGCCCGGAAGGGCTTCATGGACGCGGAGAGCCCGCTCATCGACCTCGCCCACCTGAACGTCAAGCACTGGCAGAAGCAGAGCGATCAGGACAACATCGAGCATTGCGCGTGTGTCCCGATCCTCGTCGCGACCGGCTTCGCTGACACCGACGACATTCCCATCGGGGCCTCGACGGCAATCAAGTCCTCGAACCCCGACGCCAAGGTCCAATGGTGCGAACTACAGGGGTCTTCGATCAAGGAGGGCAAGGACAGCCTGTCGGCCCTCGAAGACCAGATGCTTCAGTGCGGCGCCGAACTGCTGGTGAAGAAGCCCGGGAGCCGCACGGCCACCGAGGACGCCAACGACGCCGAGGCCAACAAGTCGGACCTGCAGCGCATCACCGAGGGGTTCGAGGACGCCCTCGACACCGCGCTCAAGTTCACGGCCGCCTACGTCAAGAAAGACGAGGGCGGCAAGGTCACGCTGTTCAAGGACTTTGGGGCCGCGCTCCTGAGCGACGCCTCCGCCCAGCTGGTCCTGTCCCTCCAGCAAGGCGGCCTGATCTCCAAGCCGACCGCGATCAAGGAACTGCAGCGCCGCGGCACCCTGTCAGCGGACATCGACCCCGAGGAAGAGGCTGAAGCCGTCGCGGCTGAAGGCCCTGCTCTGGCGGAGGTGGATGACGACCCGGCCGACCCTGAAGAGAAGGCCGAACCGCCGGAGCCTGAGAAAGAGGCCGCCTGATGCCCGCCAGTCCCGAGGCGATCCACGACCTCGCGGTCCACCATCGGATCGCGTTGAACCGGTACAGCAATGCCGTGGTCCGGCGCGTCCTGGCCCTGGTGAGGCGGGTGGAGGAAAGCATCCTGGCCCGGCTCACCGCGGCCGACCTGACCGACCTCAACCGGGCGCGCCTGGAACAGACCCTGGAAGAGTTGCGGCGCATCGAGGCCCAGGGCTGGCAGGCCATCGACCAGCGCCTGCTGGCTGATCTCGACGCCCTGGCGGAGAACGAGCTCGACTTCGGCACCCGGCTCGCCCAGGCCGCCGGCGCCACGCGGGTTGAGATCATGTCCGGCCGGCCGTCGCTGACCCAGGTCATCGCGGCCGCGCGAGCCCGCCCGTTCTCGGGGCGCGTGCTCAAGGACTGGCTGAAGGACGCGGAAGAGGGCCAGGCCCGCCGGGTGCGTGAGATCATCCGCCAAGGGGTCGTGGAAGGCCAGACCATCGACCAGATGGTGCGGGAGATCCGCGGGACCAGGGCCGCGAAGTACCGCGACGGGGCGCTAGAGACCTCGCGGCGCTCGGCCGAGACGATGGTGCGGACGGCGATCACCCACGTCGCCAACGTGGCGCATCAGCAGGTGTTCGAGGCGAACGCCGACGTGATCACCGGGGTCATCTGGACCTCGACCCTCGACGCGCGCACCTCGGATATCTGCATGGCCCGGTCGGAGAAGGTGTTCCCGCTCACCAGCGGGCCACGGCCGCCGGCTCACCCGAATTGCCGGAGCGTCATGCGCCCCCAGATCGCGCCCATCCCCGGCGTGACGCCCTTCGAGCCGAAGTCCTACAGCCAATGGCTGAAGGGTCAGTCGGCCGAGATCCAAGACGATATCCTGGGGCCAAAGCGGGGCGCCCTGTTCCGGCGCGGCGGCCTGACCCTGGATCGGTTCGTCGACCACGCCGGCAAGACCCTCACCCTGGCCCAGCTGCGTTCGCGAGATGCTGCAGCCTTCCGGCGAGCGGGCTTGGAATAGGGGAGGGCGGGGCATATCGTCCTCCGGTGAGCAAGCCGCCCCCGCGACGCTTCGCCGTGATCGACGGCACCCCGGCGCCTGAGACGCCCGTCGAGGGCACGCTCAAGCGCCTGCGCAAGCAACCCCGGCCCCCCAGCCTCGTGCGGTGTCCCCACTGCACCAGCGCGGCCGTCCTTGAGATCAAGATCGGCGTCGAGCTCCGCAACGGGAAGCCCCGCGGCGGCCAGAAGCAGCTGATCTGCGCCCCCTGCTTCGCCAGGGGCGAGACCCGCATCCTCTACTAGGGGCCCAGCCCCTTTCACGCCTTCCACAAGCCCCGAGGCCTGCGCTTCGGGGCTCTTCCATGCCCGCTGCTCGGATGAGCGGGGCGCTCGGCCTGATGGCCGCCCAACCCGGCGGATGCCGGAGAAAGCCTGACCCATGAAGCTCAAGATCGACGAGAACGGCGCTGTAGTCCTCGACAACGGCAAGCCGGTCTACGTGGCTGATGACGGCAAGGAGTTCGCGCTCGATGGCGCGCATCTCTACAACCGGGTCCGCGAGTTGACCCAGGAGGCCGCGGGCCATCGGCAGGCCAAGGAGGCCGCCGAGGGCAAGCTGCAGGCCTACACCGGCATCGAAGACCCCGCCGCCGCTCGTCGCGCCCTGGAGACCCTGGCGAACCTCGATCAGAAGAAGCTGGTCGACGCCGGCGAAGTCCAGCGCGTGAAGGACGAGGCGATCACCGCGGTCAAGGCGCAGTTCGAACCCGTGGTCGCCGAGCGCGACCGCCTGATGGGCGAACTGCACCGCGAGAAGGTCGGCGGCGCCTTCGCCCGCTCGAAGTTCGTCGCGGACAAGCTGGCGATCCCGGTCGACCTCGTGGAGGCCTACTTCGGTGCCCGCTTCAAGCTGGAGGAAGGGCGCGTGGTCGCCTTCGATCCGTCCGGCAACAAGATGTTCAGCCGCATCAACCCTGGCTCGCCGGCCGACTTCGAGGAAGCCCTCGAAATGATGGTCGATGCCTACCCGAACCGGGACCACATCCTGAAGGGTGACGTGCAGGGCGGCGGCGGCTCGCAGAACCGAACCCCCCAGGGTTCCGGCGTCAAAACCATCAGGGCGGCTGACTTTGAAAAGCTCTCGGGCGCCGAGCGCGCCGCCAAGATGGCCGATGGCTTCAAAGTCATCGACTAGGGCCTAGCCCACCAAATTCGAGCGTTCCGCGCGGCCCGGATGGGCGGCGGCGCTGGGTCGGATGACCCCCTCAAGACCCCTCACCCGACCCAGCATCAAACGGAAAGGCACGCACGATGCCCAATGTGCTTACGGCTATCGCCCCCACCCTGTTCAGCTCTGCCCGCATGGTGGCGAATGAACCCTTCGGCTGCGTTGCAGCCATCGACGCCCGCTTCAACGACAAGGGCGTCGCCAAGGGGGACACTGTCACTGTCCCCGTCGCTCCGATCCGCGCGGCCTCCGACTTCACCCCCTCGAACGTCCCGTTAACCGGCGGCGATTCTTCGGCGGCCAACGTCGGCGTGACTATCACCAAGTCGCGGAAGGTCGACTGGCATCTGACCGGCGAGCAAATGCGCTCGATTGAGAACGGTGCCGGCGTTGAAGAGTGGGCCGGCCAGCTGGTCGCCCAGGGGATGCGCACCCTGCGCAACGAAGCGGAAATCGACTGCGCCCTGGCCATCAAGGTCGGCGCGTCCCGGGCCGCCGGCACCGCCGGCACCAACCCGTTCGCGACCGCCCTCGATCCCCTGGTCGATGCCCGCACCATCCTGCAGGACAACGGTGCTCCGCTCGCGGATCTTCAGTTCGTGGGCAACACCTCGGCCGGCAACGCCATGCGCAAGCTGGGCGTGATCACCAACGCCTATCAGGCGGGTTCGGATCAGGAACGCCGCACTGGCGAACTCGGCCGCCAGTTCGGCTTCGTGCCGACTGAATCGGCGGGTATCGCGACCCACACGAAGGGCACCGGCACCTCCTACACCACGAACACCGCGGGTTATGCCATCGGTGCGACCCAGATCACGCTGATCACCGGCTCGGGCACCATCGTGGCCGGCGACGTCGTGACCTTCGCGGGCGACAGCAACAAGTACGTCGTCGCGTCGGGCGTCTCGGCTCCGGGCGTCATCACCCTGGCCGAACCTGGCCTGCGCCAGGCCCTGCCGGCCTCGGCTCAAGCCGTGACCGTGGGTAACAACTATGTCGCCAACGTCGCCTTCGAGCGTGGCGCCATCGTGGGCGTGATGCGTCCGCCGCTCATGCCGGCGAACCCGACCATCACGCAGATGCCGATCACCGACCAGTTCGGCATGACCTACCTGATGCTCGATATCGCCCAGTACGGCCAACGGACCTGGGAGCTCCACCTCGCCTGGGGCTTCAAGACCGTCACGCCGATGTTCTCGGCGCTCCTGCTCGGCTAACGCCGCGCACCCTCAGCGGCCTGGGCTTCGGCCTGGGCCGCTACCGGGTTCTGTCGAACCCGCCCCCAGGTTCGAGCGAACCTAACCCCCCGTTCCACAGAACACGGACCCCCAAGATGTACGACACCCCCGCGACCGTGAAGATCGTCTCCGATGTCCCCGAGACCGGCGGCTTCATCGTGATCAACGAGACCGACTTCAACGCCGAGATCCACGAGCTCTACGTCGCGCCCGAGGGTGACGGCACGGACGCCCCCACCGGCGGGCCTGAGCTCACCACCGCCTCGACCGATGCCGCCGAGGCCTCCGGCTCCACCGGGGGCGCCTCCGAACTGACGAAGGCGGAGATCATCACCGACCTGGAGGCTCTGGGCGTCGACTACAGCCCAGCTGCGAGCAAGGCTGTCCTGCTGGAAATCCGCGCCAAGGCGCGCGCCGAGCGTGACGCCAAGGCCGCTGAAGCCGCCGCCGGCGCCTAAGCCACAAGCCACCCGCCCGAACCCCTGGAGGGATAGACATGCAAGCCATTGCCGCAATCAACAAGGGGTTCCGGGCGCTGCTGGTGCAGGCCGCGACGCCCTACCTCATCGGCGCCGCCGACAACGAGCCGGAGCGCAACACCTACCGCGCGTTCATGTACGGCCTGGCGCCGGCGGCCGCGATCAGCGACCTCCTGCTGCTGCGAGGGGCCGCCGGCAAGACGATCCGCCTCAAGGCGCTGGCAATCTCCGGGAGCGCAAGCGCCGCGACCAACATCGGCGTCTATCTGGCGAAGCGCACGGCGGCCCCTACCGGCGGCACACCTACCACTGTGACCCCTGGCGCGGCCGACAGCACCGATCCGAACCCCGCCGCGACCCTGCAGCACTACGCTTCGGGCGCGCCCACGCCTGGCGCTGGCGCCGTCTTCGACGGGGGCCGCCTCAACCTCGCGCCGGCTGCGAACGGCTCCATCGACCGCCTCGTGTTTCAGTACACCTGGCAGAACGACAAGGCGCCGCTGCTGGTGAGCGCGAACGAGTGGTTCGCCCTCAACTTCAACAGCGCGAACATCTCCGGTGTGGCCGGGGCCGTCGATATCGGCATCGCCTGGACCGAGGAATAGCGCTTGAGCTGCGTCCTCTTCGCCCAGGGGGCGCTCTGGGGCGATGGGCGGGCCTGGGGCGGCCGCGGCTGCGCTACGCCGGGCGGGAAGCGCAAGGTGCACCTCCTGCCTGACGGGGCCGCCGTGGGTATCGTCTCCGGTGTCGTCGGCGAGCCCGAGAAGTTCCTGGCGTGGCTCAAGGCCGGCGGAGACCCCGAGGCGTGGAGGGGCGACAAGCCCGACCTTCGCGCCCTCGTGCTGCGTCCCGATGGAACGCTGCTGCTCCACGACGACAGCTTGTGGGCAAGCGGCCCGATTGAGGCCGAGCTCTACGCCATCGGCTCAGGTTCGGACTACGCGCTCGGGGCCATCAGCGCTGGCGCCTCCCCCCTGGAAGCCCTCGCTATAGCCGCCCGCTGGGACGTTAACACCGGCCCGCCCTTCGCCACAGTCAAGCCGGAGAAGCCCGATGGCCCTGATCGTTGAAGACGGCTCGATGGTGGCCGGCGCGGAAAGCTACTGCAGCGTCACCGCGGCCGACACCTACCACTCCGATAGCGGCAACACGGCCTGGGCGGCCCTCGCCACGGCCGCCAAGGAGCAGGCGCTGCGCAAGGCTACCCGCTACATGCTCGGGGCCTACAGGCACCGCTGGGCGGGCACCCGCAAGACCACGACGCAGGCCCTCGACTGGCCGCGCTACATGGTCCCGATCCGCGACACGCCGACCTTCCAAGGCACGAACCTCGCCTATGTCTCGGCGACCATTGTTCCGACCGAGGTCATTCAGGCCTGCGCCGACCTGGCGCTGACCAATGTGACCGGCGGGGCCCTGGCGTCCGACCTGACCTCCCGCGTGCTCCGCGAGAAGGTGGGTGAGATCGAGGTCGAGTATGACCGAGGCTCGCCTCAGTTCACCGTCTATCGCTCCATCGACATGATGCTGCGCCCCTACCTCAAGAGCGGGGGCAACGGCATCGTGGGGCTGACCCGCTGATGGCTGACTATGACCTTCGCGCCCAAGCTCTCGCGGCCCGGCTGCTCGCCCCGAAAGCGGCGGGCGGCAAGGGCCAGCAGATCACGCTCGTGCACCAGTCGGCGGGCACCTATGACCCGGCCACGTCCCAGCTGACGGGCGCCGGCGCCGTGACGCAGATCACCTCAGGCGTGGTGTCCGAGTACAAGGAAAAGAGCCGAGGCGGCCTGCAGCGGATCGACGGCTCCCTGGTGCAGTCTGGCGACCGGAACATTCGGATCTCGCCGGTCACGGTGGACGGCTCGACCCTGGCGCCCGGCCCCCAGCTCGACGACACCGTGACCTTGGCGACCGGCCAGTCCTACACGATCACTCAGGTCTCGATCATCGCTCCGGCCGGCCTGACCCTCTACTATGACTGCAACATCCGCGGGGTGACCTGATGCCCGGCCCGTTCGAGATGGCCCTTCGCCAGTTCGCCGAGCGGGCAGGGGACAACGCCGACAAGGTGGTGCGCCAGGTTGTGCTGGAGATCGGGAGCCGGCTCATCTACCGATCGCCGGTGGACACCGGCCGTTTCCGGGCCAACTGGTTCTATTCGTTCAACGCCCTGAACCACGCCTCCACCGAGGCGACCGGGGCGACAGCGGTCAACGACATCGATCAGGTTCCCGGGCGGGCCGCGATGGGCGTGCACTACATCCAGAACAACTTGCCCTACGCGATGGCGCTGGAGCGGGGGCACTCGCCCCAGGCGCCCGGCGGGCTGGTGGGCATCACCGTCGCTGAGTTCGACGGCATCGTGGATCGAGCGGCGGCGGAGGTGCAGCGATGAGCCTTTTGATCGTCCGCCAGCAGCTTGAGCAAGCCCTCGACGCCATCACGCCCAAGATCGACACCGCCTGGGAGAACGTCTTCTACGTCCCCACCAAGGGCGTGCCGTTCCAGCGCGTGCAGCTGTTCTACGGCGAGCCCGAGAACCCCACGATGGACGGGTTCTATCGCGACGTCGGGTTTCTGCAGTCGACCCTCTACTACCCCCTGCAGTCAGGGCCCGGTGACGCGATCACGCGGGCCCAGCTGCTCCGCACCACCTTCTATCGCGGGCGATCCTTCGTGAGCGGCAAGATCACGACCGTGATCAAGGGCACCGCCCAGCGCCTGCCCTCCATCGTCGAGGACGACCGCTTTCTCGTCCCCGTCCGCGTCCCGTTCTTCGCGAACGTCCTGCCCTAGACCACGGCCCGCCACGGCCGCCTCTCCACCTCCCTGACATGATCGGAGATACCGATGCCCATTGCTGTTGGCGTCCGTAAAACAGTCGCGTTCAAGAAGCAGTCCGCCCTCGGCACGCCGGCCACCGGCGGCGCTGCAACCGGCCAATATCTGCGCCGCGTCGAGTCTGGCCTCGACCTCGGGAAGCAGACCTTCCGCTCCAAGGAAATCCTGCCCTCGCAGCAGCGTCGGGACTTCCGGCATGGCGTCCGCTCGGTGAGCGGCGAGCTCAAGGGCGAGCTTTCGGTCGGCGGCTACCAGTCGTTCTTCGAGAGCCTGCTGCGCCAGAACGTCCAGACCGCCGCCACCACGGGCGCGCTGACCAACGTGACCGCCGCCGTCACCGTGGCGCCGGCCGGCACCTTCACCCGCGCGGCCGGCTCGTTCCTGACGGACGGCTTCAAGATCGGCGACGTGATCAACTGGACCGGCTGGGCCACGACCGGCACGCCGAACAACAACCACTACATGCTGATCACGGCCCTGACCGCGACCGTGATGACCGTCATGCCGCTAGATGGTGTCTCGGTCGGCGCTAAGGCCGCGGGCGATAGCGTCACCTGCGTTCTGGTCGGCAAGAAGACCTGGACGCCGGCCGCCGCCGGCTCCCAGACCCGCGACTACTACACCATCGAGCACTTCTTCAGCGACATCAGCCAGTCCGAACTGTTCACCGACTGTGTGATCGCCGGCGCGAAGCTCGATATCACCCCGAACGACATGGCCGGGGTGGCCTGGAACGTCATGGGCCTGAACATGACGACCAACACCTCCGCCTACTTCACCTCGCCGACCGCGGCATCGACCGGCTCGATCCTGGCGGGCGTGAACGGCCTGATCATGCTGCAGGGCCAGACCGTGGGGCTCGTGACCGGCCTGTCGATCGATATCGAGGGCTCCTTCACCGCCCCCGATGGCGTGGTCGGCAAGAACGTCGCTCCCGACATCTTCCCAGGCGGCCTGGACGTCACCGGCGAGGCCAAGGTCTACTTCCTCGACGGCACCTACCGCGACCTGTTCCTGAACGAGACCGAAGCCTCGATGGCCGTGGTCCTGACGGGGAACAACACCGCGGCTCCGCCCTTCACCGCCTTCGTCATGAGCCGCATCAAGTTCGGCGGCGCCGAGAAGGACGATGGCGAGAAGGGCCTGATGCTGACCCTGCCGTTCACCGCCCTGGAAAACATCAACGGCGGCGCGGCCCTGGCCGACCTGCAAACCACCATCAGCGTGCAGGACAGCCTGTTCACCTAAGCTAGACGCTGATCGGCCCGAAGAAGCGCCGACACAGCCTTACCTCCCCCACCAACTTAACGGGCGGGTCGCACCCGTCCGCCTTTTCAGAAGGCTACCCCATGCCCATCAAGACCGGCATCTCGCTCAAGGCCCTGGACGCCCGCCAGCACTCCGAGACCCCCTTCGTCTTCGAGTACAGCTACCCGGACGGCTCGTCCTCGGGGATCAAGTTCCACGTCATCGGCGCCCAGGCTCGGGCCGCCCAGGAGGTGACGAACCGCCTCGTGAACGAGCGCCGCCGCATGGATCAGGCGAGGGCCGCCACCAGCGGCGCGCGGGGCGAAGAGTTCACGCCTATCGAGCAGGATATCCGCTTCGCCCAGCAACTGGCCGCCTCGCGCCTCGTGGGCTGGGAAGGCATCGACGAGACCTTCACCCCTGACCTCGCCCTGCAGCTTTGCGAGGGCAACCCCGACATTGCCCAGGAGATCCTGAGGCAATCGAACAACCTCGCCAATTTTATGAATCGCTCGTCTCCGAACTGATCGCCTTCGCGAAGTCGGAGTTCGAGCTCGGGGCCGTGGAGAGCGACGGCGCCACGCTCCGCCAGCACCTCGAGGTGGTGGTGAAGCGGTTCGGGATCATCCCGCCCGAGCTCGCCCAGGCGCCCAAGTGCCCCCCGATGGCGGCGCACGTCTGGCGCTACTTCAGCGACCTCAGTCGCGGCCGGCCTGTGACCGAGTTCGGCGAGGGGCGCATAACCCGCCTCGATATCCGCCTCTGGGAAGAAGACGAGGGCCTGATCCTCGAACCCTGGGAACGCCGAGCGATCCTGCTGCTGGACGAGATCTACCTCACCCGCCCGACCAGGGCGCCAGCGGCGCCGACGCCGCCACCCTCATAGCCCGCGAAGGGAGACGAGATGCCCGATATCGCCTCTCTGGTCGTCAAGGTGGACGCGACCCAAGCCCAAGGCGCCAGCGCGGCCCTGGAGCGGGTCGCGGCGGCCGGTGGGCGGGCCGAAGCGCAAGCCGGCCGCCTTGGTAGCTCCAGCGCCCGAGCGGCCTCCAGCCTCGCCGAAATGGGCCAGGCCGTCCGCGAGGCTGACGCTGCCATGAGCGAGATGGTGCGCGAGACCGCACGGGTCGTGCAGGCCCAGACCGAGATCGCCACCGGCTGGGAGGGGGTTGCCGCGGCCTGGCACGAGAACGACTTCGTGCGCGAGTATCAGACCGCGACCGGCGCGCTCGACAAGAGCCGTGGCGCGGCGAAGCTGACCGCGAACGAGATGCTGAACCTCTCGCGCCAGTTCTCCGACATCGGCGTCACCGCAGCGATGGGCATGAACCCGCTCATGATCCTGGTGCAGCAGGGCCCCCAGATCGCCGACACGCTGTCCCTGGCGGCGCAGCGCGGCGTCTCGGCTTCTGAGGCGTTCAAGATCATGGCCGCCGAGGCCTGGGGCGCCGTGGCCCCCATAGCGCCCTTCGTGGCCGGCGCGGCGGCCCTGGCGGCCGTGCTGGGCGGCGGCCTGCTGATCGCGACCCACGAGATCAACAAGGCCAACGGCGACCTCACCAAGGGCCTCGGGCTCACCGAAAAGCAGATGGAGAAGGTCAAGAACAAGGGCGTCACGATGGGTGACGTGCTGAAGGGGACCTTCAAGTACGTCGCCGAGAGCCTGTCCCGCGAGTTCGCGCCGCAACTGGAGTGGATGCACAAGGCCCTGAGCGCGACCTATCAGTTCATGCTCAACGCCACGAAGGCGGCGATCTCCGCCATCGTCGGGGCCTGGGGCGGGGTAGGGGCCGCCATCTCCGCCGCCTTCAAGGGTCAGGACATGGGGGTGGCGTTCGTCGAGGGCTATCAGAAGGCCGTCGCGGGCCTGCCCAAGATGTACGCCGACCTCAGCGCCTCCATCGTCGGCGTGGCGCAGGCCAGGATCAAGGAAGAGGCCGGCACGTCCAAGGCGACCAAGGCGCTCAAGGACCACACGAAGGCGGTCAAGGAAGCCGTCGCGGCCAACGGCAACCTGGTCGATGGGATCGTCGAAGCCGATATGTCCAAGGCCCACTGGATGATCGATGAGATCAAGGTGGCGTCCGTGGATGGCCTGTCCAACATCGCCGCGCAGGCCAGCAAGTCCTGGGGCGAAGCGATGACAAACGACGAGGCGGCGTTCAACGCCAGCCTCGACGGCATGAAGGACAGCTTCAGGAACTTCTTCGAGCAGATCGTGGTCGAGGGGAAGGCCAACTGGAAGTCCCTGCTCGGGTCGCTGCTGAACAACTGGCAGGCCGCCTTCGAGAAGATGCAGACCTCCACCGGGCTCCTGAGCAAGGGCCTCGGCCTGGTGGTCTCGTCCCTCGGCAAGGCCGCCGGGTCCGTCTCCACGTCGGTCGGAACGGCTATCGGCCAGGCCGCGGGCCTGGGCACCGGCAACGGGACGGCCGACATGCTGCTCGGGGTTGGCGGCGCCGCCGTGGGGACGATGTTTGCCGGCACGTCGGCCAACCTCGCCCTGGCTGGAACTGTCGGCACGGCCCTGGGCGCCGGAACTTTGGGCGCTGGTGTCGCCACGCTTCTATCGTCCGCCGCCGTCCTTGGGCCCATCGCAGCTATCGCCGCGCTGGCGGTCGGCACGCTTTTCAAGTCCAAGCCCTCGAACAACGGCGCCCTGGCCACCTTCAACGGTGACACCTTCGATATCTCGGGGAGCAAGCGCACCGACGAGACTACCCAGATGGCCCAGGCCGCGGCCAACGGCATCCTGCAGGGGCAATCCATCCTGCAGGCCGCCGGCATCAAGCTCGCGACCACGGTCAAGTCCATCGATATCGGCACCCGCGACGCTACCGACATCATCCTGTCGGATGGCCGAGCCCTGACTTCGGCCGTGGGCGACGCGGCCGCGGCCGCCGAGACCGCGCTGAAGGGCATCCTGCAAGGCGCGACCTACGCCTCTGACGCCCAGAAGAAGCTGGTCGAGAGCATGCTCGCGGCCGGCAAGGGCTTCGACGCCATCGCTCAAAGCCTGCAGGACTACCAGGCCGCCCAGGGCTTCACGGACAACATCGTGGCCCAGATCAAGGCGATCACCGACCCAAGCGGGGCCGAGCTCGATCAGCTGCTCGCGTCGCAGAAGGCGCAGCGGGACAGCCTGAAGGGTCTGGCGGACGCCGGCTATCTCACGGCCGATCAGTTCGCGGAGGCCTCGAAGCAGCTCGGTATCCTCGAAGGCCTGCAACTGGACAACCTGTTCAAGGGCATGGCCGGCGCCGGCGGCGCGCTTGCGACGAAGGTCGACGAGGCGCGGCAGTCCCTGTCCGACGCCTATGACGCCCAGTCGCAGTCGCTGAAGGACCTGATCGGGCGCTTCTCGGCCCTGTCGGACAGCCTGCGCAAGTTCCGGGCAAGCCTGGACACCAGCGGCCTCGGGGGCCTGTCCCCGGAGGACCGCTATGCCTCCACGAAGTCGGCTTTCGAGGACGTGGCGCGCCGAGCCAAGCTCGGCGACGAGACGGCCCTCGGCCAACTGCAGGACGTCAGCCAGGCCTATCTTGAGGCCTCGAAGGACTACTACGCCTCAACCGAGCCCTACTTCCGCGACCTCGCGGCCGTGAAGGAGGCGCTACAGGGGGCGCAGGACACCGCGGATCGCACCGTCGCCAACGCTGAAGCCCAGTTGACCGAGCTCCAGAAGATGGTGACCGGGCTGCTGGACGTGAAAGCGGCCACGCTGACTGTCGCCGACGCCGTGAAGGCCCTCAACGGGGCTCTCGCGGCCCAGGCGGCGGCGCTTCAGGCGGCGCAGGCGCGGCTGGAGGTTTCAACCTCCACCTCCGCCACGGCGAGCACCTTCAATGGCGCCGGCTACCTGTCGGCGAACCCGGACGTGGCGGCCGCCTATCAGGACTACCTCGCAGGGACCGGCCCGTACTCATGGGCCTATTCGGCGGGCCTGACGGCGGAGCAGTTCGCCAAGGCCCACTACGACATGCAGGGCCAGTCCGAAGGCCGCACCGGCTACGCGACCGGCGCCGTTGTCACCCGACCGATCTCGCTCGGGGATAGCGGCGTCGCGGGCGAAGCCGGGCCCGAGGGCATCCTCCCGCTCGCCAATGTCAACGGCCGGCTGGGGGTGCGCGCCTCGATCAATCAGGGCTCGGATCAGGAGACCAAAGACCTCCTGCGCCAAATCCTGACGGAGATGAGGGCGTCCAACACCCTCGGGAGCGCGGCCGCCAAGCAGACCCTGGACAAGCTGGACGCGCTCGCCGCCAACGGCGAGGCGCAGATTAGGAAGCTCGCGCGGCAATGATGGCCATCGAACTGACGGCGGCCATCGACGCCGCCGGCACCCTCCAGACGTTCTACCTTGCGGACGGCCGGCTCGTGACCGGGTCGGGCGACACGCCCGCGAACGTCGCCTTCGACGACAGCCTGATCGACCCGGGAAGCGTGGGCCTCGCTGCGTTCGGCTACGGCCGCACCAGCGGGGACACGCGACTGGACACCGGCGAGATCGTGATCGCCAACGTGGATGGCGCCTATGACGCCTGGGTCGGCTACGGCTTCGACGGCCGGCCCATCATCATCCGGTCGGGCGACCCCGGCTCGCCGTACCCCGGCGGCTGGACGACCGTGATGGTCGGCACCGCCGAGGCGCCTGAGGCCACCTACAAGCAACTGGTGATCCGGCTCCGCGACCGCCAGTTCGTGCTCGACAAGCCGGCCCTGCAGAACCTGTTCGCCGGCACGAACTCCTTGCCGAATGGCCTGGAGGGGACGCCCACCGACATCAAGGGGAAGCGGAAGCCCAAGGTCTATGGCCTGGTGCGCTCCATCGAGCCGTTCCTGGTGAACACCTCGAAGCTGACCTATCAGGTCTGCGACGGCGCCGTGCAGTCGATCACCGCCTATGATCGGGGCCTCGCCCTCACGCCAGGCTCGGACTACGGGACCAGCGCGCTCCTGCAGGCGGCCACGGTCACGGCCGGGACCTTTGCAACCTGCCTCGCGGAGGGCTACTTCCGCCTCGGCTCGACGCCGGCGGGTCTCGTCACCGCCGACGTCACCCAGGGCGCGAACGCAGCCGCCCGGACGGCTGCGCAGATCGCCAAGGCCATCCTTACCGACGCCGGCCTTGGAGGCCTGATCTCGGCGAGCGACGTCACGGCGATGGACACCGCGAACTCCGCGGTCTGCGGCATCTTCGTCTCGGACGACACGACCATCGCCCAGGCCCTGGATTTCGTCGTGGGCGGCGTCGGCGGCTACTACGGCTATGACCAGACCGGGGCGATCAGGATGGGCATCCTGACGGCCCCCAGCGGCTCGCCGGTGACGACCATCCAGAAGCTGGACATGCTGTCCATCGAGCGCCAGCCGGCCAAGGATGCGGGCATCCCGATCTGGCGGGCGACGATCAATCACTCAAAGCTCGGCCGGGCCCAGCCCACCGACCTCGCCTCATCCGTCACCGCGGCCGAACGGGCGCGGCTGCAGGACACTTGGCGCGCGTCATCGGCCGCCGACGCCAGCATCAAGACGCAGTTTCTGATGGCGGGTGAGATCACGAGGGACAGTCCGCTCACCGACGACACCGCGGCGGCGGCCGAGGCGTCCCGGGTGCTCGCCCTCTACAAGGTGCGCCGGGATATCCTGGAAATCCCGGTCCACATCGACTTCGCCACCCAGAACGGCCTGTGGCTGCTCCAGGTGGTGAACGTGACCATCAGCCGCTTCGGCCTCAACGCCGGGAAGCTGTTCCGCATCATCGGCATCCGCTTCGAGCTCGGCGACCGCCGGGCCGTCCTGACCTTATGGGGGTGAGCCTTGGCGAACGTCATGCTCGGCTACGGCAACCTCATTGACGCCGCCACTCTGGGCGGCGGCTCGTGGGTTGGGACTTTGCCCCTGTCGAACCTGAAGGCGCGTGCGCTGGGCAAGGTCGCCAGGACCACCAACCTGACCTTCGCCAATACGCTGTTCACCGTCGATCACGGCGTCTCGAAGCCGGTGCGGATCGTCGGCCTCGTGAACCACTCGATGCAGCTGTCGGCGCAGTTTCGGGTGGTAGGCGGGAGCGATCCGGGCTTCTCGACGGGCGTGCTGTACGACAGCGGCTGGCTTGACGTCTGGCCGGCGGTTTACACGACCCTCAGCCTGGAGTGGCCCTCGACCAACTTCTGGGGCGGCCGCTACACCGACGCCGAGCGGATCGGGGTCACGCCCACCAGGGGTCTGATCCTGCCCAACACGGTGAGCGCCCGCTACTGGCGGGTCGAGCTCAAGGACGCCGCCAACTCGGACGGCTTCATCCAGATCGGCCGGGTGTTCATGGGCGCGGCCTGGCAGAGTCAGGTGAACGCCCTCTACGGGGCGACGTCCATCGCCTGGGAGACCACGACCGAGATCCAGGCGGCGATCAGCGGCGCCGAGTATTTCGACCGCCGCACCCCCTTTCGGGTCGCCCGGTTCTCGACTGAGTACATGAGCGAGACCGAGGGCATGTCCTACGCCTTCGAGATTCAGCGCCAGATGGGCGTCGACGGCGAGGTGTTCTACGTCCACGACCCTGACGACGTGTCCCATGCCTTGCGCCGGCAATTCCTGGGCCGTCTGCGCGAACTTTCCCCCGTCGAATATCCCTACGTCGGCCTCCTGAAGACCGCTTGGGAAGTGAAGGAGCTGCTCTGATGGCGAGCGTCTATTTCGACCCGGCCGTTGGCGGTGACGGCTCGACCGTCACCGACGACAGCAACGCCTCGACCGGCCTGGACAACGGCGGCCACCGCACCCGCTTCGTGCCGGCGCTCGCTCAGATCGTGGCAATCGCGGCGAACGTGGTCACCAAGGCTGCAGCCGCCGCCGCGTCGGCCGCCAGCGCCCTCGGCGCGCCGGGCACGAACGCCACTTCCACCTCATCGCTTACCATCGGCACGGGCGCGATCTCGCTCACCCTTGCCCAGACCGGCAAGGCGTACTCGGTCGGCCAGTCCGTGGTCATCGCCCGGACCTCGGCGCCCGCCACTACCGCCATGTGGGGCGTGATCACCGCCTTCAACTCCGGCACCGGGGCGATGACGGTTCAGGTGGCGACGGGCCAGACCCTGGGCTCGGGCACCTTCACGGACTGGACGATCAGCCTGACTGCTTCGGGCACGGGCGTGCCCGGCACCCGCCAGATTTCCGCCGCCGGCCTCGCTACTGGCGGCGGCGATTTCACGGCCGACCGCACTATCACGGTGACGGCCGCCGCTCTGGCGGCGGTGAGGACCGGGACCACCAAGACCCAGGTGATGACGCCGGGTGACACCTATGACGCCCTGGCCGAGGTGACGCTGACCGACGCCGCGACCATCGCCGTGGATATGTCGACCTTCGTCAACGCCACCGTCACCCTCGGCGGCAACCGCACCCTGGGCAATCCGACCAACGCGAAGCCTGGTCAGACCGGCCGGATCAGGGTGGTGCAAGATGGCACGGGCGGGCGGACCTTGGCCTTCGGGTCGAACTGGAAGCGCGAGGGTGGCGCGCCCACGGCCAGCACGGCCGCCGGGGTCGAGGACTACATCGACTTCGACGTCGTGAGCTCGACCAAGATCCGCTACAACTTCGCCAAGAACCCGAGCTGATCCAATGCTGATGCGCAACCGCATGCTCTTGGGCGGCTATCGCAAGCCAGTGTTGATGACCACTGGCGCCGGTCCGGGCACGATCACGCCCAACACCGCCGGCTATGCCCTGAGCGGCTTCGCCGACACCTGCTTCGCGTGGCTGGACGCGCCGAAGACGCAAGGCAAGTGGTACTGGGAGGTGGTCAAACAGGGCTCGCACGGGCTGTTCGGGATCGCCGACGACGTGGCCACGTCCGCCAGCTATGGCGGCTATTCCGGCGCCAACGCCGGCATTTACACCACCACGCCGAGCCTGTGGGCCGACGCCGGCTGGACGGGGGCTTCGTGGGGCGGGGGGTGGAGTGGCGCCGCGGTGGCGAACGGCGACGTGCTGGGCTTTGCCCTCGATGTCGATAGCAAGACGCTTCGCATCTACCAGAACAACACCCTTGCGGCGACGCTGAGCTGGACCAGCGGCCCGACCACCCTGTGGCCGCTGATCGCGTTCCAGTTCGGGCCCGCAGCCCAGGTCAATCTCGGCCCCTCCGGCTGCACCTATGCGCCGCCGGCCGGCTACACCCACATCTAGGAGCTCGCCGTGACCACAAAGATCCTTGCGACGCTTGACGCCTCCGGCCTGCCCATCGCCATCCCCCCGGCCGGCCCAGCGACGACCTGGTGGGTCATTGTCGCCGACGAGCAGGAGGTGGCCTGGAGTTTCACTCCAGTGGGCGACCGAGCGCCCTTTGAGGTCAACCATCCGGCTGGGCAGGCCCAGGCCTATGACGCGGAGACCCGAGCGCGGTTCTGCATCCAAGAGGTCGCCATGGCTGATGCGCCGGCTGGCAAGCGAGTGGCGAGCCACGGCCTGACCCTCGAAGACGGCGTGATCGTCGCCCATCCGACCTTCGAGCCGATGCCGCCGACGCCAATCTTGCCGGTCAGTCGGATGCAGGCAAAGCTCGCGCTGAACGCCGCCGGCCTGCTCGAAGATGTGGAGGCGGCCGTCGCCAGCGCCTCGCGCGAGGTTCAGATCTACTGGACCGAGGTGAGCGAGCTCCATCGCGATCATTCGATCCTGATCGAAATGACCGACGCCCTCGGCTGGACGTCTGAACAGGTCGACGACCTGTTCCGCGCCGCCGCGGCGATCCTCTGACGAACTGCCCCACCCACAATCGAAGGAGGCGGCCGTGCCGCATATCCACGCGCTGGCGGTCGCCGCCTGGGCGCTCATTCCCCTGTTCGCTTGGGCCGACCGGACCGTGGGGGGCGCAGGGCGTCGGTCCCTTGCCTTCGGCCTGGTGCTCCTGGCCGGCGTGGTCTTGTGGGCGCTCTCTCGCGACCTCACGCCAGTCTCGATGGCGCTGGTCTGGATCGGCTATCGATCGCTCCCCTGGAAGGTGGGCGGCTCCACCACGCCCCGCGGCCCCGGACAGGTGGCTCGAGCTCTGATGCGCCACGCCTGGCCGGCGGCTATCGCGGCGGTCATGCACTACGCGGGCGCGGCCTCTTCAGCGCTTGTGCTGCACCTTGCCTCTTATGCCTTGGTCGCGACCGGGCTCGCGGTCTTCTACGCGCATAGGGTCGATGTCCTGGCGGCTCGTGGCGAGGCCGAGGACGGTCGGCTGAACGCCTTCATCGAAGGCATCAGGGGAGCGGCCTTCGGCGCGGCACTGGCCTTTGCCCTGAGCGCTTCTCTGGGAGGCGCCGGATGACCTTCGCCAACTGGGCTTCCATGATTGGCGCCGGTGTCGCCCTGTGCGGCCTGGGGCTGCACGTCATCACCTACGCCTTCCGCGAGGGGGCGAAGAACCAGCGCCTCGCCGAGGTGGAGCGCAAGGTCGCCAAGATCGAGACAACGGACGGGGCGCTCCAGTTGCTGGCCCTGGAGGTCAAGCACTTGGGCGAGCGCTTCTCAGAGGTCAGCGCGGACACGTCGAAGAAGTTCGACGAGATCCAGCACTCGATCAAATCCCTCATGATGCGGCCGCCGGCCAGGCGGCGAGCCGGCGAGGACTGAGGTGAGCCGCGAGGCGATCTTCAGGTCGACCGCTGAGTGGCTGCAGCGGGCGTATCACCGCCAACGCGCAGCCTGGGCCGAAGAGACCGGCCGGCCATTTCCCAAGCGTCGGAAGAAGGCGCGGCCGCCGCCGGCGACGATGGACGCAGAGCCGGAGAACGGTTGATGCACTCGCCCCTCAAGATTGACGAAGCCCTGTTCGAGTACGCAACGCCGAGGCAGAGGGAGCTCCTAGAGGCGGTCAATCAGTACGGCGGAGCGAGAGCGGCCTCCGCAGCGTTGGGGGTCAACAAAAACCGCTTCCACCAGTCGCTGAAGGCGGTGAGGAAGCGGGCGGCGCTCCAGGGCTACGCTCCGGACCACGACATGCGCCGCCCCGTGCCGGACGGGTTCAAAGTCAAGGGGGTCTCGACCTTCTACGACCGCGACGGCGCCGTGCGCGGCCAATGGGTCAAGTCCACGGCGGACCATGAGCGCCGGGCCGAGCTGCTTCGAGAGGCCGCCGAGGCGATGGCGGAAGACCTGCCTCGGTTGGACCCGATAGAGCCTCCGGCCCAGACGATGGCGGCGCTCGCCAACCTCTACACCGTGACCGACTATCACCTGGGCATGTACGCCTGGGCGGCTGAGGGCGGGGCAGACTGGAGCCTCGACATCGCCGAAAGGACCCTGCTCGCAGCGTTCGGCCAGATGGTCGCCAGCGCGCCGCGCGCCAGGGTCGGGATCGTCAACATCCAAGGCGACTTCCTGCACACCGACGGCCCGACGCCGGTCACCCCGACGCACGGCCATATCCTCGACGCCTCGGGACGGTTCTCGCAGATGGTCCGGGCGGCGATCCGAGTTATTCGGCGCGTAGTGGACTTGGCTCTGATGCGCCATGAGCGCGTTGATCTCGTCATCGTGGCCGGGAACCATGACCTCTCGTCGGCCATGTGGCTCCGTCACATGTTCAGCGCGCTCTACGAGGCCGAGCCCCGGCTGGTCGTCAATGACAGCGAGATCCCATTCTACGTCGTCCAGCACGGCGAGGTGATGCTGGGTTTCCACCACGGCCACACGGTCAAGAACGACGCCTTGCCCGGCCTGTTCGCGGCGCAGTTCCCGAAGGTCTGGGGCGCGACAACGCGCCGATACGCCCACTGCGGCCACCGCCACCACGCCGAAGAAAAGGAGCACGCCGGCATGACCGTCGTGCAGCACCCAACCCTGGCCGCGCGCGACGCCTATGCGACTTACGGAGGCTGGATCGCAGACCGCGCCGCCCAAGCCATCACCTACCATGAACGGTTCGGCCAGGTCGGCCGGGTCGTCGTCACCCCTGACATGCTGGAGACCGCATGACCTTCGCACTCGGCGCCAAGTCACTCGCCCGCCTTGAGGGCGTCCACCCCGACCTTGTGCGCGTGGTCAAACGCGCCATCGAGATCACGCCCGTCGATTTCACCGTTACCGAGGGCCTGCGGACCGTCGAGCGGCAGCGCGCCCTCGTCGCAGCCGGCGCCTCGCAGACCATGAAGTCACGCCACATCACCGGCCACGCGGTGGACTTGGCCGCCCTGGTCCTGGGCGAGGTCCGGTGGGACTGGCCGCTCTACGCCAAGCTGGCCGGCGCGATGAAGGCCGCGGCGAAGGAACTCGCCATCCCGCTCGAATGGGGCGGGGACTGGAAATCTCTGAAGGACGGGCCGCACTTCCAACTGCCCTGGGCCAACTACCCGTGATGCACGCCCTCGTGACGCTGCGCCTCGGCCCCCGCACCCGCGCCTGGTGCGGCATCTGCCAACGCATCTGGCCGCCGGGCCTGCACTGGATCGGCCCATGCTCGTCTCCGGCCTGATCTTCGTCGCCAAGATGCTCGGGTTCGTCGTGGCCTCGCTCTGCGTCCTGGTGGTGTTCCTGCTCATCGTCGGCAAGCGCGTCATGCGCCGGCTGCTTCACCCTCGCTCATAGGAGGCCGTCATGGCTGAGCCCGAAACTGCCCCGAAACCTCAAATGGCCCTGCCCGAACACCCGATCCGCTCCAACGTGATCTACCAGATGTTCGACCGGCTGTGGCGCCCAGCGCTCGGTTGGGTCGCGTGCCCCATGGCCGTGCTCTATGCGACGGTCCTGGCCCCCGCGACTGGCCACCCCCTGTCGGACGGATACCTGATCCAGGTCCTGACGTTCTCGGGCGCGATCTACGGCCTCAAGACCTTCGAGAAGACCAAGGGCGTCGCCTGATGCCTTTTCTCGCCTCCTGGCGCCTCTGGGCGCTCCTGGCGGCCCTCTTGGCGGCTATTGGGGCCTTCGCCTACGTCCGCCACCTCCAGGCCGAGAATGGCCGCCAGCGAGCCGCCCTGGCCGCCGCGACCCAGCAGGCCGCGAACAACGCCGAAGCCGTGCGCCAGGTGGACCACTACGAGCACACCCAGACCATCATCCGCGAAAGGGCCTCCGATGCTGTCCAAGCCGTCCAAGCCGCTCCCGACGCCTCTGCGCCGCTCCCTGAGGGCCTTCGGGCTGCTTGGGCTTCTGGGATTGCCAGCGTGCGCGGGAACGGCTCCAGCGGCCTCCCTGACGGTCCCGCAGACGTTCCGCGCTGAATGCGCCGGGCCTTCGACTGACGGAGTGCTGACGGTGGGCGACCTCGCGGCCTTCTCGATCCGCCAAGCCGAGGCGTTGAAGCTCTGCGACGCCAAGCGGGCCGGGGTCGTCGCCATCGTGGATGCAGCCGCCCAGAAGCCTCGAACGTGGTGGCCGATCCGCCTGCCGGGGAGCTAGTCGTGTAAACGAAAGCCCCGTCCGCTTAACACGTCCGCCGGACTTGTAAGCGGGGCTTACACGTTCCCAGCGTCGAGCCCACCGGCTCCGCTCCAACCCTTGAGCAATCCTCAAGAGTTCAAGGCCCCCGGCTTCGGCTGGGGGCCTGTTTTCGTTTCAGGCCTCGCCATCCGCCGCCGGCAGATCGGACGGGCCGCTTTGAGGGTTTGGTTTAGGGCTCACCCCCGCCTGGCGAGCCGCAAACCCAAGCGCCGCAACGGATTGGCGCGAAACGAATGGCTCCCCGAGCAGGACTCGAACCTGCGACAAGTCGGTTAACAGCCGACTGCTCTACCAGCTGAGCTATCGGGGAACATCGCTGGAGGCCGGGCGTATAGACTGGCCTCGCCGGTCGCGCAAGCGAGTCGTGGAGACGATCTGCGCTTTCGTGACCGGCCTTAGCAAAATCAACAGCTTGGCTATCAGTAGCCGGCCTGCTTGCCGTTCGGCTTGCCGTCGATGATCTGGTCCAGGTACTCGCTGAGGCCGTAGCCGACGAGGTCGCCGCAGCGGTACTCGGTCATGCCTTCAGTGATGCGGGTCTGGAGTTCGGTTCCATCGGGCGCCGTGCGGCGGTTGCGCAGGGGGATCAGGGACAGGACCTCGCCGGTGACCTGATACTCCTTGCCGCCCTCGGTCTTCACTCGGGCGCGCAGGGCGGTCTGGTAGCCGGCGTCATCCCAGTCGCTCTCGATCACGCATTCCTCGATCAGGTCATAGATCCCGTCGCGGAACACCATGCCGCCCTGGCGGGCGCCGCCCTTTCCGTCGCCGATCACCGACAGCATCATCCCGAAGTCGCGGCCGAAGTTCATCGGGCACCAGCGATACCATTCGATGGCCTGCCAGTGACGCGGGCCCCAGGACTTGTCGCGCAGGCCGTAGCCGGAGATCTCGAAGGTCTCGTCGCCGACGGTGAAGACGCCCTTGGCCGCGCAGTGCTGTTCGTAGTGCGCCTTGGCGAAGGACTTCTCGGGGTCGATCTCGATGGGGCTGCCGTCCGCCTTGACCGTCTCGCCGCCGTACATGGGCGAGACGCCCTCATAGTCGAGGGTCAGGGTGCAGGGGACGGTGGGGTTTTCGCGGAAGGCCTTCTTCGGGTCGGCCATCTCGTGCGGCCGCTCTAGCAGCAGGACCTTGCCGGAATAGGTGACCCGCAGGTGCTTGAAGGGGGTGACCACCTCGACCTTCAGGCCGCCGGCGTTCAGCTCCTTGTTCCCCTCGATGGTGGGGCGGGCGAACATGAAGGCCACCCGGCCGTCCGGCAGATAGAGGCAGACGCTCATCTCGGCGTAGTGCTCATTGGGTCGGTTGCCGACCCGGAACCAGCCGCCCGTCTTCTTCACCGGATCGAAGACGTTGAAGTACATGCTTTCGTTGTAGTTCTTGGCGTCGCCCGGATCGTGCGGATACTCGTCCTGCGGCTCCAGCCGGGTCTTGAACCCCTGTGGCGTCTTGGCCATCGCGAACCTCCCTCTCGAATGTTGGGGGAAGCGTGCGCGCCTTTCCCCTGGGGACGCCAAGGGGTTGCGACCGGGTTTGAGGCGGATCAAATCCAGGGCCGGCGCGGCCGGGCCAAAAAAAAGCCCGGCGGGTGGGCCGGGCTGTTTGAAGTCGGTGATGGTGGGGTGTCTTCAAGGAAGACGCTCACAGACTCGCCCCTGGTGGTTACCTCGGGGTTAACGGCGCCCGTTTAGACTGATTAATCGTCTGCAAAGGCGGAATGTCGCAGGCTTGACCCTGGGCGCGAAGACTTGCATCGCGGTCCGAGCGGCGGACGAATTCTCCAGGGGCGAGGCGAAATGCGCATTCATTTCACGGGCATAGCGGGCGCGGGCATGAGCGCGGTCGCCCTGATGCTGCGTGACGCCGGCCATGAGGTCTCGGGCTCGGACGAGGACGTGTTTCCGCCGATGTCGACCTATGTGGCCGGCCTGGGCTTCCCGGTGGTTTACCGATTCGACCCTGCGAACCTGCCCGATTCGCTGGACATCCTGGTGCTGGGCGCCAGCGCCAAGCTGGGCGGCGAGCAGAACCCGGAGGTGGCTGCGGCCCGCGCCCGGGGCGTCAAGATCACCACCTTCGCCGAGCTGGTGGGGGAGGTGACCGCCGAGCGCCAGAACACCGTGGTGGCCGGATCGTTCGGCAAGTCCACCTGCACCGCCCTGATGGCTCATGTGCTGAAGAGCGCCGGCGTCGACGCCGGCTGGATGATCGGGGCGATCTCGCCGTCGTTGCCGGCCACCGGGCATTGGGGGACCGCGCCCCAGATGGTGCTGGAGGGCGACGAATACATTGTCAGCCTGACCGACCGGCGCTCGAAGATCGACCTCTATAATCCGCGCGACCTCTTGCTGACCTCGCTGATCCACGACCACGTGAACGTGTTTCCGACCTTCGCCGAGTACGAGGCGCCGTTCCTGCGGATGCTGCGGGGCCTGCCCAAGGACGGCCTGGCGGTGATGCGCCATCATCCGGCGATCCAGTCGGTGGCCCATGAGACCGGTGCGCGGGTGGTCTGGTACGACACCGAACCCTGCGACGGCTGGCACGCCCGCGACGTGGTGTTCGGCGAGGTGAGCCGCTTCGCCCTGGTTGGCCCCGGCGGCCGCGAGCTGCCGCTGACCACCCAGCTGCTGGGCGCGCACAACATCGAGAACATCGTCGGCGTCAGCGCCTACCTGCTGGAGCGCGGGCTGGTAGGCGAGGCGGCCTTGGCTGAGGCGATGGCCAGCTTTGGCGGCATCCGTCGCCGCCTGGACCGCGTGACGACGACCTCGAAGGTCCCGCTGATCGAAGGGTTCGGCTCGTCCTATGAGAAGGCGCGCTCAGCCATCGAGGCCATGCGCCTGCACTTCCCCGAGCGGCCGCTGACCGTGGTGTTCGAGCCGCACACCTTCTCCTGGCGCTCCAAGGATGCGCTCAGCTGGTACGATACGGTGTTCGAAGGCGCGGCCCAGGTGCTGGTCATCCCGCCGCCGGAACACGGCGCGGCCAGCCACCACCAGTCGACCTATGAAGAGATCCTGGCCCGCACCGCGGCGACCGGCGTGCCGACCAGGGCGGTGCGGTCGAATGAGGATGCGACTGCGGTTCTGTCAGGTCTGAAGGGCGACGAAGCCGTCCTGCTCCTGTCCTCCGGGCCCTTGCTCGGACTGCCTGACACGCTCCCGGCGGTTATGGACCGGCTGTACGGCGGCTAGGCCCCCCAGTTCCCTTCTCCCCTTGCGGGAGAAGGTGGCCCTGCGGAGCAGGGTCGGATGAGGGGTTTCTCAGACCCCTCCGAGAATACAATTCAGCGACGCGACGGAGAGGGGAGTGCGACCCCTCATCCGTCGGGCTGCCGCCCGACACCTTCTCCCACAAGGGGAGAAGGGACGTGACGTGGTCAGCATTGCGACCCTGAGGTCTCTGCTCACCCGTGCCGCGACGGGATCGGCTGGGTGTATTCGTTCTTCACTTCGCCGTCGGCGAACATCTTCTTGCGCGGACCCATGTAGCCGAACAGGAAGGCGGCGACCTTGCGCATCTGGATCTCCTCCGAGCCCTCGGTGATCCGATAGCGGCGGTGGTGACGATAGATGTGCTCGAAGGGCTTGTGGCGGGAATAGCCGATGCCGCCGTGCACCTGCATGGCGCGGTCGGCGGCCTCGCAGACCAGCCGGTTGGCCCAGTAGTTACACATCGAGACCTTGTCGGAGATCTGCTTCTCGATCTCCTTGTGGTCCAGCTGGTCCATTTCCCAGGCGGTCTTGCGGATCAGCTGACGCAGCATTTCCGACTGGGTGTAGAGCTCGACCAGCGGCCACTGGATGGCCTGGTTGTCCGACAGCGGCTTGCCGAAGGGCTTGCGTTCGCGGGCGTACTTCACGCTCTCATTGATGCAGTAGACCGCCGCGCCCAGGGACGAGGCCGCCTGGCGGATGCGGTTCTGGTGGACGAAGGACTGGCCCAGACCCAGGCCGCGGTCGATCACGCCCCAGTAGCTGTCTTCCGGCACCCAGACGTCGGTGTAGCTGACCCGCGGGTGGTCGGTCGGCATGTTGAAGGTCCAGAGGTATTCCTCGACCTTCACCCCGGGGGTGTCGGCGGGCACGATGAAGCAGGTGATGCCGGTGGCGTCGCCGTCCTTGCCGCTGGTGCGGGCGAAGACCATGCAGTGGGTGGCCACGTGCATGCCGGTGGACCACATCTTCTCGCCGTTGATCAGCCAGCCGGGCTTGCCGTCCTTCTCGTGGCGGACCGCGCGGGTCTCCATGAAGGTGGCGTCAGAGCCGTGGTTCGGCTCGGTCAGGCCAAAGGTGGTCCGCATCTGGCCCGACAGCAGCTTGTCGTTGTCGCGCTCGTACTGGGCGTTGGTGGCGAACTCCTTGAACATCAGCACGAAGGGGTTGTTGCCGACGATGGAGTGCTCGTTCTGCAGGTCGTTGTGCAGGCCCAGGCCCTTGGCGGCCAGGTGCTCGCGGATCACCGCCATGTCGAGCTGGCTGCCGCCCTTGCCGCCCATCTCGCGGGGCCAGCCATAGCGGTAGTGGCCGGCCTCGTCGGCCAGCTTGCGCGCCTCGGCGAGCAGGGCCTCCCATTCGTGGCGAGGCAGGCCGCCAGCGTCCCAATCCGTGCGGGCGTGCTCCCGCCGGTGGTCGAAGAAGCGGATGTTGTCGTCCTTGTTCTCCAGCGGCTTGATCTTGGCCTCGATGAAGGCGTCAAGCTCGGCCAGATAGGCCGTCAGTTCAGGCGACAGATTGAAGTCCATGGTCTCACTCCCTCGGGCCGGGCCCGTGTTCTTGCCGACAAGATGAGCGCCCAAATTGGCGATTTACAAGCCGGCGTTTCCTCCTGCAGATCATCGGAAATCAGTCTTCGGGGAGGTTCCGCGACGTCATGGAAGTCGATATCGCACAAGCGCTTGCGCGACTTGCGCCTAAGTTTGGGGCGCCCGGCGGAACCATTGAAAACCTGGTGCGCCTGTCTGGCGGGGCCAGCATGGAGACCTGGGCCTTTGCGGCCGTTGCGGAAGGTGACCGCAAAGAGTTCATCCTGCGCCGCCGCCCCGGCCCCTTCGATGAGGAGACTTCGCGCTCGACCTCGCTGGCGACCGAGGCCGCGTTGATCCGCGCCGCGGAGCACGCCGGAGCTCCCGTGGCCCGACTCATTCACCTGGCCGAGCCCGGTGACGGCCTGGGCGAGGCCCACATCACCGAGCGAGTCGAGGGCGAAACCCTCGGCAAGAAGATCGTTTCCGACCCCAGGTTCGAGACGATCCGCCCGCATCTGGCCCGCCAGTGCGGTCAGATCCTGGCCCGAATCCACTCGATCAAGCCGGACGGGATTCCCCTGAAGACGGCGGACGCCCCCACCGAGCTGGACCGCTACGAGGCGGTCTATCGCGCGTCCGGCGCTGAGCGGCCGATCCTGGAGCTGGCGCTCGCCCACCTGCGCAAGAATCCGCCGCCGCCCATGCCCGATGTCGTGCTGCACGCCGACTTCCGGAACGGGAACCTGATGATCCACCCCGACAAGGGGGTGACGGCGGTGCTGGATTGGGAGCTGTCGCACCTGGGCGATCCGGCCGAGGACCTGTCCTGGATCTGCGTGAACTCCTGGCGCTTTGGGCGCGCGGACAAGCCCGTGGGCGGCTTTGGCCACTATCAGGAACTCCTGGAGGGCTACGCCGAGGCGGGCGGGGCGGAGATCCCCTTGAGCCGGGTGCTCTACTGGCAGGCCCTGGGGTCCCTGAAGTGGGGGATCATGTGCCTGATGATGTACCAGTCCTATGCGACCGGCACGGAAAGCTCCGTGGAGCGGCCGATGATCGGCCGGCGCGTCTCCGAAACCGAAATCGACCTGATCCATCTGCTGGAGGCCGGCCTGTGATCCAACATCCGAAAGCCGAGGAACTGGTTGAGGCCGTCTCCAAATGGATCGACGGCGTGCGCCCGACTTTGGGGCCCCGTGACGCCTTCCTGGCCCGCGTGGCGGTCAATGTGCTGGGCGTGGTGCGTCGCGAGCTGGCGCAAGGGGCGGCGGCGGAAGCCGCGGCTACGGCGCGCATGGCTGAGCTGCTGGGACATGACGGCGACTTAGCGACGCTGAACAGCGAGCTTTGCGAGGCCATCCGCACCGGCGCGATGGATGTGGGTACGCCCGGCCTGATCCAGGCCCTGAAGGCCAGCATCCACGAGCAGATCGCCATCGACCAGCCGAACTACAATCCCGAGCCCGTGCGCTAGGGACGGCCGCTGGCGGACCGCGCGGAACGGGGCTAATCCCAGGGCATGACCCTGACCCGCGCGGCCTGCGAGGCCCTGGACCGTGAAGACCCCCTGGCGTCCCGGCGGGCGCTGTTCGACCTGCCGGACGGCGTCATCTACCTGGACGGCAACTCGCTTGGCGTCCTGCCGCGCAACGTGCCCGCCCGGCTGGAGCGCGCCGTGCGCGAGGAGTGGGGCAGGGACCTGATCCGGTCGTGGAACAGCGCCGGCTGGATCGACCTGCCGACCCGGGTGGGCGCGCGGATCGCGCCACTGATCGGAGCCGGCGCCGACGAGGTGATCTGCGCGGACTCCACCTCGGTCAATATCTTCAAGCTTGCGGCGGGGGCCTTGGCGATGAGGCCCGGGCGCAAGGTGATCCTGAGCGAACCCGGCAACTTCCCGACCGATCTTTATGTGCTCGAGGGGCTGGCCGGCCTGGCGGGTGACGTCGAGCTGCGGCTGGCGACGCCGGACGAGCTGCCCTCCGCCCTCACGGATGATGTGGCGGTGATGCTGCTCACCCACGTCCACTACAAGTCGGGCCGCCTGCACGACATGGCGGCCCTGACGGCCAAGGCGCGTGAGGCCGGCGCCCTAGCCCTTTGGGATCTCAGCCATTCGGCCGGCGCGCTTCCGGTGGACCTGAACGGCGCCGGGGCCGATCTCGCCGTAGGTTGCGGCTACAAGTACCTGAACGGCGGCCCTGGCGCGCCGGCTTTCGCCTATGTGGCGCGGCGCCATCAGGCGGCGTTCCGTTCGCCCCTGTCGGGCTGGATGGGCCATGCCCGGCCCTTCGACTTCATCGACGCCTATGAGCCCGGCCAGGGCATGGCGCGCGCCCTGTGCGGCACACCGTCTGTGCTCGGCATGACGGCGCTGGAGGCGGCGCTGGAAGCCTTCGAGGGTGTCGACATGGGCCAGGTTCGGACCAAGTCCATGGCCCTGGGGGACGTGTTCCTGCAACTGGTCGACCAGCGCTGCGCCGGCCACGGCTTCACGGTCGCCTGTCCCCGAGGCGCCACCCTGCGCGGCAGCCAGGTCGGCCTGGCCCATCCGGACGGTTACGCCATCATGCAGGCCCTGATCGCCCGCGGGGTGATCGGCGACTTCCGCGCCCCCGACATCCTGCGCTTCGGTTTCACGCCGCTCTATGTGGGCTTTGCCGATGTCTGGGACGCCGTCGAGCACCTGGCCCAGGTGATGGCGAGCGGGCAATGGCGCGAACCCCGGTTCCAAGAGAAGGCGGCCGTCACATGACCGAGCAGATCCACGCCCGACCGGACATCAGCTATGGCCAGTATCTGGGCCTCGACCAGCTGTTGTCGGCGCAGAACCCGCGCTCGCCGGAGCATGACGAGCTCTTGTTCATCATCATCCACCAGGCTTCGGAACTGTGGCTAAAGCTCTCGATCCACGAGCTTTCCGCCGCCCGCTCTCACATCGCCCAGGACGATCTGGGACCGGCCTTCAAGATGATCGCGCGGGTCAGCCGTATCCAGGCCCAGCTGATCCAGTCCTGGGACGTGCTGGCGACCATGACCCCCAGCGACTACGCCCTGATCCGCCCGCACCTGGGCCAGAGCTCCGGCTTCCAGTCGCACCAGTATCGGATGCTGGAGTTCCTGATGGGGGCCAAGGATCCAGAGATGCTGCGGGTGCATGAGGGCACGCCGGCGCATGCGGCCCTGCTGACTGAGCTCGCGGCGCCCAGTCTCTATGACGAGTGCGTGCGGCTGCTGGCGCGTCGCGGCTCGCCCATCGCGCCGGAGATCCTGGCGCGCGACCTGACCAAGCCGCATGTGGCGCACGCCTCGGTCACCGCCGCCTGGAGCGAGGTCTATCGCGATCCTGAGGCCTTCTGGGACCTTTACGACCTGGCCGAAAAGCTGGTGGACCTGGAATTCCGGTTCCAGCAGTGGCGCTTCGCGCACCTGAAGACCGTGGAGCGGATCATTGGCTTCCAGCGCGGCACCGGCGGCTCGTCGGGGGCGACCTATCTGGCGCGGGCCCTGTCCAACAGCTTCTTCCCCGAACTGTTCCAGGTCAGGACCGGCCTGTGACCGAGACTGATGAGACCGGCCGGCGGATCTGGGACATCAGCCAGGCCTTGCGCCCTGGGGTTCCGGTCTGGCCCGGCGACACCGCCTATGCCGAGGAGCGGACCTGGGTGCTGGAGGGGGACTGTCCGGTCAATGTCAGCCGCCTGACCCTGTCCACCCACACCGGCGCCCATGCTGACGCGCCCCTGCACTATGACCCGGCCGGCGAGCCGATGGGCCAGGTCTCGCTGGTTCCCTATCTAGGTCCGGCTCAGGTGATCCACGCCGTCGGCGGGCCGGAGCGGATCGCCGCCGAGGAGATCATGGGCTGGGTGCGCCCCGGGGTCCGCCGGGTGCTGATCCGCACCTATGAGCGGTTCCCGCACGAGGCCTGGCGGTCGGACTATCGCTGCCCCTCGGTGGAGTTGATCGAGGCCCTGGGCGCGGCCGGCGTGGTGCTGATCGGCCTCGATAGCCCGTCGATGGACCCGGAGAGCGCCAAAGAGCTCGTGGGCCACCTGGCGGTGCGCCGCCGGCGGATGGCGATCCTCGAAGGCCTGGTGCTGGATGCGGTGGAGGAGGGTCTCTACGAGCTGATCGCCCCGCCGCTGCGGCTGGAGGGCGCTGACGCCGCCCCGGTGCGGGCCCTTCTGCGCAGCCTCTGACCCAAGGTCAGGCTTGCCACCCCTGTCGCGGGGTCCTTAGCTGGGGCCAACGACATAGGGAGAAGACGGCCATGAGCGCGACCAGCGATGAAGTCCTGTACGAGGTGTCCGAGGGGATCGCGACCCTGACCCTCAACCGGCCCGACCGGCTGAACACCATTTCCGGGCCGATGCTGGACCAGCTGACCCAGCTGCTGCTCAAGGCCAACGCCGATCCGGAGGTCAAGGTCATCCTGCTGACCGGCAAGGGGCGCGCCTTCTGCGCCGGCCTGGACCTGGTGAGCGCGACCCAAGGGACCGGCATCGGCGGTCAGACCGAGCGGGTGGCCGTGGACCTCGACCTGCGCAACACCCCGCCGACTGTGCTGTTCGCCCTGGATAAGCCGTCGATCTGCGCCATGAACGGCTCGGCGGCGGGTTACGGCATGGACGTGGCGCTGGGCTGCGACATCCGGATCATGGCGGAAGGCGCCAAGATGGCCGCGGCGTTTGTGAAGCGCGGCATCGTGCCGGAGAGCGGCGGGACCTGGTACCTGCCGCGGATGATCGGCTGGGCCAAGGCCGCTGAGCTGATCTTCACCGGCCGCACCCTGACGGCGGCGGAGAGCCTGGAGATGGGCCTGGCCAACCACGTGGTTCCCGATGACCAGGTCCAGGCCAAGGCCCGCGCCCTGGCCGCCGAGATCGCCGCCAATGCGCCGCTGGCGGTGCAGAGCTCCAAGCGGCTGATGCGCATGGGCCTGCAGGAGACGTTCAACGATCACGTCCACCACGTCTTCCTGCAGCTGATGCAGCTGTTCCGCACTCAGGACTTCAAGGAGGGCATGACCTCCTTCCTGGAGAAGCGTCCCGCCGACTTCCAGGGGCGCTGAGGGCGGCCGCGGGCGCCTGGACCCCCTCAGGCGCCCGATCTCTGCGCCGTCCGCCCAAGCAATGGGCGCCGCCCTCGTATTTGATTTGCTCATGCGAGGGTGGACGAGATCGCGATTGTCAGCCCCGGGCCGCGTCCGTCCATTGAGCATGTTCAAGGACGGCTGGACCGCGAGTCCAGGCCTTCTGCGGGCGCCGAAGTTCGCGTGGGTGAGACCAGCTTGCCAGTCGACCAGAGGCGCCGCGTCCCGCGGGGTCTCCCCGCCGCCGGGACGCTGAACGGCGACCTGGGGAGCGGGGATTTGGAACATGGCGTCGCGGTTGGGTGCGGGACTTGGGGTTTCACGGCGCAGCTTCCTGGAGGGGCTGAGCAGCGTCGGCGGCTCGGCCCTGCTGATGGCGGGCATGAGCGCGCTGGGGTTCGGGATCGCCTCGGCCCAGGAGACGCCGCCGGCCCTGTCGGGCGGCGGGGGCAAGAAGGTGGTGGTGCTGGGCGCCGGCGTCGCGGGCATGACCGCCGCCTACGAACTGGGCAAGGCCGGCTATGACGTCACGGTGCTGGAGGCGCGCAGCTTCGCGGGCGGTCGCTGCCAGACGGCGCGTAAGGGCTTCAAGCTGACCGAACTGGGCGGCGACACCCAGGTCTGCGACTTCGACGAAGGGCTCTACATCAACCACGGCCCGTGGCGGATCCCTTATCACCACCGCTCGACCCTGCATTACACCAAGGAATTCAACGTCCCGCTGGAGGTGTTCGTCAACGACAACGACGCCTCCTATGTGATGTTCGACAAGGGGACAGGGCCGCTGGCCGGCAAGCCGGTGCGCAAGGGCCAGATCGCCGCCGACATCCGCGGCGGGGCCGCCGAGATGCTGGCCAAGCTCGCCAAGCAGGGCGCGCTGGACGCCCAGATGACCGCCGACGACCGCGACCAGTTCATCGCCTACCTGTCCCAAGAGGGCTATCTGACGCCGGACCTGGCCTATAAGGGCACGGACGGCCGCGGCTTTGACGTCAATCCAGGCGCCCTGATGGTTCCGGGGCCCGGTAAGCCCTCGACCCCCTTCGCCTTCGCCGACGTGCTGCACTCCAAGGCCTGGCGGACGCTCGCCTCGGTGACCAATTACGAGCAGCAGCGGACCATGTTCCAGCCGGTGGGCGGCATGGACCGGATCGCCAAGGGCTTTTCCGACGCCCTGGGCTCGAAGATCAGCTATTCCTGCCTGGTGAAGAAGGTCCGGCAGAACGACAAGGGCGTTGAGGTGACCTATGCCGACGCCACCGGCCAGACCCAGGTGTTGAAGGCCGACTACTGCATCTGCGCCATGCCGCTGTCGGTGGTCCGCCAGCTGGACTTCCAGGTCTCCAAGCCCTTCAAGGAGGCGATCTCCCAGGTGTCCTACGCCCTGGTGGGCAAGATCGGCCTGCAGATGAAGCGCCGGTTCTGGGAAGAGGATCACCACATCTATGGCGGGCACGTCTATTTCGACGATCCCGACATCAACTCCATGTCACTGCCGTCCACGGGCTGGCAGAGCAAGAAGGGCGTGATCCTGGGCTATTACCAGTTCGGGGCCAATGCGGCGAAGGTCAGCGCCCTGTCCCCCGCCGACCGCCAGGCCCTGGCCGCCAAGGCCGGAACCAAGGTGTTCCCGGAGTTCGGCGACAACGTGGAGACCTCGTTCTCCGCCGCCTGGCACCGGATCGAGCACAATCTGGGCGGCTGGGCGCAGTGGAGCGACGAAGCCCGGCGCGACGCCTATCCGATCCTGTGCGAACCGGATGGGCGCATCTATCTTGCTGGGGAGCACATGTCCTATCTGCCGGGCTGGCAGGCTGGCGGGATCGAATCCGCCTGGGCCCAGATCGCCAAGCTGCACGCCCGCGTCCACGCCGCCTGATCGAAAGAGACCCGACCATGCGAATGATTTTCCCGCTCGCGGCGGCCGCCGCGCTTCTGTCCGCCGCGCCCGCCCTGGCCGCAGATGGCAAGCAGATGTTCATGGACAACTGCTCGGCCTGTCACCAGGCGACCGGCAAGGGCATCCCCGGCGCCTTTCCGGCCCTGGCCGGCAGCAAGGTCGCCCAGGGCGATCCCAAGGAGCCCATCGGCCGCATCCTGAATGGCCGCGGCGGCATGCCGGCCTTCAGCCAGGAACTGTCTGACGCCGAGATCTCGACCATCCTGACCTATGTGCGCGCCTCATGGGGCAACAAGGCCGCCCCGGTGAAGCCGCAGCAGGTCGCCGCCCTGCGCACCGGGGCCAAGCGCGAGAACGCCAAGGAAAAACTCCAGGCGCACTGAGCCTGAAGATCAGGGCCGCCAGACGATGGGGAAGTCGGCCTTGAAGGCGTCCATCCAACCCATGACCTTGCCGAAGGCGGCCGCGTCGCCGTCCAGCTTGACCTGACCGCCCGCGATCATCGGCTCGACCTTGCCGCCGGCCATGGTCAGCATCAGGAATACCGGGCGGTTCAGGGTCAGGGTGGCGTCAGTTGAGCCGGAGGCCGGATTGGCTTCCCAGGTCAGGACGCCATTGGCGACCGCGACGCGGAAGTGCTCCTTGCGGTCGGGGAAGACCAGGTCGACGGTGGCGTGATCGGCGCCGGCCTTGTCCGCGTTGAGCCGCACCGACATCAGGTCGAGCAGCATCGGCGTGGTCATGTTGCGCACCAGGTCGAGGGAGATGGCCGGGCCTGAGCCGGTCTTCACCCCGTTGCGCAGCTCCGTCGCCGCCGACAGGTACATGTTGCGCCAGATGGCGTTCTCGGTGGCGTAGGCCATGGCGTCATAGACGCCGGCGAGCTCGTTGCGGGCCACCTGGTCCTTGGCGTTGGCGTAGACGAGCCGGTTCAGCAGTTGGGCGGCCCAGCGGTCATCGCCCTTGGCGTGGGCGGCCTTGGCGGCGGCCAGCACCTTCTTTTCGCCGCCCATGGCCGCGACGTAGCGGGCGGACTCATCGGCCGGCTCCAGCGGGGCGAGGTTCACCGGGTTGGCGTCGTACCAGCCCATATAGCGCTGATAGACCGCGCGGCTGTTGAAGCTGAGCGAGCCGTAGTAGCCGCGGTTGTACCATTCGTTGTCGAGGGCCGGCGGCAGCTTCAGGCGGTTGGCGATCTCCGGACCGGTGAGCCCCTCGTTCATCATCCGCACCGACTGGTCGTGCAGGAACTTGTAGGCGTCGCGGTGCTTGGCCAGGAAGTCGTCGACCTGGGCCTGGCCGAAGCGCGGCCAGGCATGGCTGGTGAACATGACGTCGGTCTTGTCGCCATACAGGCGCAGGGATTCGGTCAGGTAGTCGGCCCAGGCCTTGGCGTCGCGCACCAGGGCGCCGCGCGGGGTCAGCAGATTGTGCTGCGAGGCGTTGGCGTTCTCGGCCATGCAAAGGGCCTTCAGGTCCGGCAGATAGATGTTCATCTCCGCCGGGGCTTCGGTGCCGGGCGTGACCTGGAACTGCAGCCGGACCCCATCCACCGTCATCTCCTGGCCGGTGGTCTTGATGGTGACGTTGGGCGGGATCAGGGTCTGGGTGCCGGGGCTGATCGCCGCGCCGATGCCGGCCGACAGCTGTCCGGTCGGACCCTTAGGCAGGAAGTAGCCGAACTGATAGGTCGCCCGACGGCCCATGGCGGCGCCGGCGATGATGTTCTCGCTGACCGCGTGCTCCAGGAAGCCGTCCGGGGCGATGATCTGGACCTTCCCGGCGTCCACGTCGGCCTGGGAGACCAGGCCGCGGGCCCCGCCGAAGTGGTCGGTGTGGCTGTGGGTGTAGATCAGGGCGACAACGGGCTTGGCGCCCAGGTTCTCGGTCACCAGGTCATAGGCCGCCTTGGCGACCTCGGCGGAGGTCAGGGGGTCGATGACGATCCAGCCGGTCTTGCCGGCGATGAAGGTGACGTTGGAGATGTCGAAGCCGCGCACCTGCCACACGCCCTCGGAGACCTTGAACAGGCCGTGCTTGGTCAGGAGCTGGGACTGGCGCCACAGGCTGGGATTGGCGGTGGCCGGGGCAGGGGCCTTGAGGAAGTCATAGGCGGTCAGGTCCCAGATCACCCGGCCGTCCGAGCCCTTGATCAACGGGTCCTTGCGGGTGGCGACGAAGCCGCGGTCGGCGAAGTCGAAGTCCTGGCGGTTGTTGAAGTCCGGGGCCGCCAGGGCGGGCGTGGCGGCGAGGGCGAGGGTCAGGCTGACGAGGGCTTTGCGCATGGCGGTCTTTCCTGGGGCCGACGCGATTTCGCGTGCGTTTGAATTGGCAGTAAGCGCGCCATTAGGGGTTGTCCAGCCGGATCAGCCGCCCTGATCGGCCCCCCAGTCTTTCTGGCGCCGCCCTCTCGGAGGGCCGTAGTATTTCTACGGACGAACTAGGATTTCTGGGGTCCCCATGGCCGGCGACGCGCAAGACCACTTCGGCGAGACCCACCTGCGCTCCCTGATCAAGGGGATCAGCTGGCGGGTGGTGGGCAGCCTGGACACGGCGCTGCTGAGCTTCCTGGTCACCGGCAGCCCCAAGTGGGCGGTGACCATCGCCTCGATCGAAGCCCTGACCAAGATCGCCCTCTACTATGGACACGAACGCGTCTGGGGCCGGGTGCGCTGGGGCCGGGACGGCGAGGCGCACCTGCGCTCAGTGGCCAAGGGCGCCAGCTGGCGCGTGGTGGCGACCCTGGACACCTTCCTGCTGAGCTGGCTGGTGACCGGCAGCGTCAAGCACGCCGGGGCCATCGCCAGCCTGGAGGTCTTCACCAAGATCGCCCTGTTCTATCTGCATGAGCGGGGCTGGAAGCTGGTGCCCTGGGGCAAGATCGCCGCCGCCGGGTCCACCGGCGCTCTGCCCGCGGAACCGGCGGTCGCGCGCTAGCGTCATTGCCGGGCGCGGCCTAGGCTGAACGCCTGGGAGGCCCCGCATGACCACGATCCTGGCGATCCACGCCCATCCGGACGACGTCGAGACGCTCGGCGCGGGGGCGCTGAAGATCCTGGCCGACCAGGGCCACGCGATCCGCATTGTCACTGTCACCGCCGGCGACTGCGGGGCGGTCGACACGCCGCCGGATGAGACCGCGCGGATCCGCAAGGCCGAGGCCGCCGCCGCGGCGGCGATGATCGGAGCGGACTATGCCTGCGCCGACATTCCCGACCTCTGTGTGTTCAACGACGACGGCTGCCGCCGCCGGGTGACCGAGATGATCCGCTGGGCGCAGGCTGACATCGTCATCACCTCGTCGCCCGAGGACTACCACCCGGACCATGAGGCCACGAGCATCCTGGTCCGTGACGCCTGTTTCGCGGCCTCGGTGGGCAATTACCGGACCGGGCCGTCGGCGCCCTTGGCGGGCGTTCCGCACCTCTATTTCATGGACCCTATCGGTGGGCGGGACCGCGAGGGCCGCTGGGTCGAGCCGCACTTCGGCGTCGACATCACCGAGGTCTATGAGACCAAGCGCGCCATGCTGGCGGCCCATGTCAGCCAGGACGCCTGGGTCGCCAAGCAGCACGATATCGCCGACCACCAGGACAGCCTGGCCCGCTGGTGCCGCAGGCGAGGCCGCGACTTCGGCGTGCCGATGGCCGAGGGCTTCCGGCAGTACCGCCACCATCCCTATCCGACCACGGCCCTGCTGCAGGACCTGTTGGGCGAGGCGTTGGTCGCGCCGCTGGATCAGCCCAGCGCGGCGTCGTAGCGCGCCCACATCGGGGCGCAGTCGACCATCTCGCCACGGGTCATGGCGTCATCGATGGCCATGACCGTCAGGCCGGCCTCCATCGATTCGAACGGGGTGACGGGGAAGGGCTGCTTGCCTTCCAGGGTGGCCAGCAGGTCGCGAGCCATGGACTGGTCGGCGCCGTTGTGGCTGTCCTCGGTGCGACCGCCATAGTCGATGCGCTCGGGCTTGCCGCGGTCCATGGCCTTGCGAACCATCAGGCGGTTGCGGACCAGGTCGGCGATCAGGGTCCCGTCGGTCCCGGCCACGTACCAGCGGCGCTCGGGCAGAGCCACGTGGCTGTTGGCGTGGAAGGACAGGCGCACCCCGTTGGCGTACTCGATGAGCGCGTTCTGGTGGTCGGTGACGTCCATATCCGAATGGAAGGCGTCATTGGCGCTCGACCAACCGGCGTCGCGCAAGGCGTAGGCGGGCTGGCCATCGCTGTAGGTCTTGGGCGCGGTCTCCGCCCGCGCGGCGGTGAAGATGCTGCGGCCGCCGAAACTGGCCACCTTGGCCGGGCGCGACCGGGCCAGCCGGCCGAAGATATCGAAGTCGTGACAGACCTTATCCAGCAGGTAGGAGCCCCCGAATTCCTGGCGACGGCGCCAGTTGCGGGCGAGATAGCCGCCGTGCTCGGGGGGCAGGTGCTCGGTGGCGTCGATGGAGACCAGCTGGCCGATCTCGCCGGAATCCACCCGGGCGATGGTCTCGCGGACGATGGACATGGAGCGCATGACCAGGCCGATGAACACCGGCGGGCCGCCACCTTTGGCGAGGCGCTGGGCCAGGGTGACTGTCTCGTCCTCGGTGCGGACGATGGGCTTCTCGGCGAAGATGGGGAAGCCGGCGTCGAGGGCCAGGTTCAGGTGCTCGGAGTGTAGGTGGTTGGGCGAGCCGATCATGACGAGGTCATAGGGGCCGCGCGCGAACAGCTCGGCGGGGGTGTCCAGCGCCACGCCCGGATCGATGCCGGCCGCGGCCAGGATAGGTGCGCCGACCGGGGCTGGGTCCACATGGGCGGCGACATTCAGGCTCCAGCCCACCTCCTGCATGGCGGCGAGCACGTGGGCGATGCGTTGGCCAAGGCCGATGACGCCGATGCGATAGGTCTTCATGAGATCAGTCGAGGCTCGCAAGAACGCCGCGCAGAAGGCTGAAAAGCTTCTCGATTTCGGCGGGCTGGACGATGAGGGGCGGGGAGAGGGCGATGACGTCGCCGGTCGCGCGGACCAGCAGGCCGGCGTTCAGCGCCTTCACCAGGGTCTCGTAGCCTCTGGCGCCTGGCGCGCCATCGCGGGGGGAAAGCTCAATGGCGCCCATCAGGCCGATATTGCGGATGTCGATGACGTTGGGCAGGTCGGCCAGACCGTGGATCGCGGCCTCCCAGATCGGCGCCATGGCGGCAGCGTGGGCGAACAGGCCCTCGCGGGCGTAGATCTCCAGGGTCGCCAGGCCCGCCGCGCAGGCGGTCGGGTGGCCGGAATAGGTGTAGCCGTGGAACAGCTCGATCAGGGTCTCCGGCCCCTGCATCAGGGCGTCATGGATCTCACGCTTGGCGAACACCGCCCCCATGGGCAGGGAGCCATTGGTCAGGCCCTTGGCGGTGGTCATCAGGTCCGGGGTGATGCCGAAGTATTGAGCGGCGAAGGGTGCGCCCAGGCGGCCGAATCCGGTGATCACCTCGTCGAAAATCAGCAGCAATCCATGCTTGTCGCAGAGACTCCTCAGACGCTCGAGATAGCCCTTGGGCGGCGGCAGGACCCCGGCTGAGCCCGCCACCGGCTCGACGATGACCGCGGCGATCGTCTCGGCGCCATGCAGGGCGACCAGGCGCTCCAGTTCGTCGGCCAGTTCGGCGCCATGCTCCGGCAAGCCCTTTGAGAAGGCGTTGCGCTTGAGGTCGAAGGTGTGGGGCAGATGGTCGGCGCCGGGCAGGGTGACGAAGGTGCGGCGGTTGTTGACCAGGCCGCCGACGGAAATCCCGCCAAACCCCACGCCGTGATAGCCTTTTTCCCGGCCGATGAAGCGGACGCGCTGCCCTTCGCCTCGGGCCCGATGATAGGCCAGGGCGATCTTCAGGGCGGTGTCCACCGACTCCGAGCCTGAGCCGGTGAAGAACACCCGGTCCATGCCGGGCGGGGCTATGGTGGTCAGGGCCTGGGCGAACTCGAAGGCGATGGGATGGCCCATCTGGAAGGTCGGCGCGTAGTCCAGGGTCAGCAGCTGACGATGGACGGCGTCGGCGATCTCCTGGCGGCCGTGCCCGGCATTGACGCACCATAGGCCCGAGGTGCCGTCCAGAACCTCCTGACCCTCGAAGGTGCGGTAGTACATGCCCTTGGCCTGCGCCAGCAGGCGCGGCTCGGCCTTGAACTGGCGATTGGCCGTGAATGGCATCCAGAAGGCGGAAAGATCGGGGCGGTTGTCGCCGAAGCCGTCGCTCATGGTGCAGGTCTCCTTGAGGCCCACGAGATCACGTTCGCGGAACGCCCGCCACCTGATTGAGGCGCGCCCAGCTGCGGCCATAGCCGGGTCGGTTGCAGCTGCGCGTCGGTGGGACATGGGCGCTGGCCCAGCGGGCTTCGGCGGCCTCGGCGTCGCGCCAGCAGGCGGCGATGGCGGTGGCCAGGTCGTCATCGCCGGCCCGGTCGATGCGGACCCGGAAATCCGCCTCCAGGGCGTCGCGCTCGGCGGCGATCAGGGCGTGGCCGGCGGCGTGGTCGGCCAGCATGGCGCGATGCAGACGCTCATGCCGCCACCACAGGCTCTCGGTGTCATAGGCGTCGGTGGGGGGCGGGCCTTGTGCGGGCAGGGGCAGGCCCAGGATCACCGGCTTGAAGACGCTGAGGCAGGGGGCTGAGGTCCCGGTCAGCCAATGCACCGTGCGGCCCTGGCGGATCTCCGAGACCATGGAGCCCACCGACTGGCTGCGCCGGGCGCCTTCGGCTGCGTGCATGCAGATGGTCCGGCCCGTGGTGTTGGCCGGGCTCCAGTCTGCGGCGTCGCCGTGATCGCGCAGGATCGCCATCATGGCGGCCGGATCTAGCCTGGGCGCGCCCTGGTCCAGCAGGGCCTGGCCCCGCGCGCAGCGGCCACGGCCGAAACTGGCGGCGTCGCGGGTTTCATCCAGCAGGGCGCGGGCGACATCCAGACGGCCGTCGCCGTCCAGCCAGCCTTCGGCGCGGGCGTGGGCCATCAAGGCCGGGCTGATCCGGTCGTGGTCGGTGGTGATGCTGTAGGCGTTAGAGAGCGAGCGGGTCGCGCGCACCTGCTGGACAGCCCACCAGCGCCCCGCTGTCTCCAGCACATAGGCCTGACCTGTGTCGGCGATGATGAAGCCGTTGTTGTAGTAGAAGCGGTTCAGGTGCCCGCAGTCGCCGCCCTGGCCGTACTGCTCCAGCAGCCTGATGATCACCTCCACCGCCTCGGCGGCTGTCGCGGCCCGCTCCAGGGCCAGCCGCAGCAGGTCCATGCCGGTCAGCGCCCGCCGCCGCTGGGCGCCGGTGCGGGCGTGCAGGGCCTCATTGCCGATCACGACTCCGTGCTCGTTGGCCCCCATCTCAGCCCCCCACATCCAGAAGGGCCGCGAGATCAGGACGGCGTGGGTCTCCTCGACCTCCGGGATCGACAGGTAGGTGAGTCGCATCCGGCCCGAATCAGATCGTCGCCGCCGGGGGTGGATTTCGAGGGCCTGGGCTTCGTTGCGTTCGCGGTCGCTGTTCTTGGCGAACAGGGTCGCGCCGCGGGCGGTTTGGGCGGAAAGGGCCACGAACGTATCGCACATGGCGAAAGCTTAGCGGGCGAGGGGCCGCTGTCGACGCCCGCAGTGTCCGGATTTTCGGGGAAAGTTTGGAGGCCTGACCCGGAATCGAACCGGGGTGCACGGATTTGCAGTCCGCTGCGTAACCACTCCGCCATCAGGCCGCCGCCAACGTTTTAGGCACGTCGGGGTCTCGAAGAGGGCGGAGGGCTATCAGAACCGCCCGCCTCATTCAATCTCTGTCGCAAGGCCGCATTGCGTTCGAGTTAAGGGCGGACCTATAAGCGCGCAAATCGCTCGAACAGGTTCGAGGCCAAATGTCCGATCTCGCCCAAGCCCGTCTCAACATGGTGGAAAGCCAGGTGCGCACCGCCGACGTCACGGATGTCCGCATCCATGACGCCATGCGGGTCATCCCGCGCGAGAGCTTCGTGCCGGCCGGCAAGGCCTATCTGGCCTATGCCGACGAGGCCGTGGAGTACGCACCGGGCCGCGTGCTGCTGAAGCCGCGCGACGTGGGCAAGCTGCTGCAGATCCTGAAGCCCCAGGAAACCGATAAGGTCCTGGCGATCGCCGCGCCCTATGCGGCGGCGATCCTGGAGGCCATGGGCCTGACCGTCACCCGCCTCGACGCCGAGGACCTGACCCGTCCGCCGGGCGGCGGCTACGACCTGATCATCTGCGAAGGCGCGGTGGCCAAGGCGCCTGCGGCCTGGACCGATGCGCTGGCCATGGGCGGTCGCCTGGGCGTGATCGAGCGCGAGGGGCCGGTTGGCAAGGCCTGCATCTATGTGAAGGCCGAGGATGGCGTCGGTCGCCGGACGGTGTTCGACGCGACCCCGCCGGTCCTGGCCGGCTTTGAGCCGCAGGTCGGCTTCGCTTTCTGACGACCCTGCAACACCCCGGAAACCCTTAGGTGAAAAAAGCTTAAGGCTCGGGCTACTGGTCTAGAAGCTCATCGGCCGTCATATAGGGGCCCGGTAAGTCTCGCCGCATTCGGGGATTAGGAATGTTGATTAGCCGTCGCGGAGGCCTCCTGGCCGCGGTGTCGGGCGCCGCCGCCCTGGTCGCCGGTTCCGCCAGCGCCGAAACCCTGGCCGATGCGATTGCGCTGGCCTACCAGACCAATCCCACATTGCAGGCCCAGCGCGCGACTTTGCGGCAGCTGGACGAGAGCTGGGTTCAGGCCCGGGCGGGCTATCGCCCGACCCTGACCGCCACCGCGCAGGGCAACTACGAGCAGACCCGGATCAATGGTCGAACCACCCTTGCCGACACCAATGGTGACGGCGTCAAGGAGGTGGTCAGTAACGCCATCACCGAGACCAACAGCGCCACCGGCGCCCTGACCTTCAGCCAGCCGATCTGGACCGGCGGCCGGGTCGGCGCGGCGGTGTCGGCGGCCGAGGCTGACATCCTGGCCGGGCGCGAGAACCTGCGGCGCACCGAAGCCACGGTGCTGGGCACGGTGATCCAGGCCTATGTCGACGTCCGCCGCGACCAGGAAGCCCTGCATATCCGCGAAAACAACGTCGCGGTCCTGACCCGTCAGCTCGAGGAATCCAAGGCCCGCTTCGACGTGGGCGAGATCACCCGCACCGACGTGGCCCAGTCCGAAGCTCGTCTCGCCGCCGCTCAGGCCCAGCTCCAGTCCTCCCAGGCCCAGCTGGCCATCAGCCGTGCGGCCTACGCCGCCGTGGTCGGGCAGAACCCGGGTGACCTGGCGCCGGAGCCGTCCCTGGCTTCGCTGCTGCCCAACGACCCGGACGCCGCCTTTGACCTAGCGGAAAAGAACAATCCGCAGATCCGCGCCGCCGAGTACGCCGAACAGGCCAGCCGGGCGCGGCTGGCCTCGGCGCGGGCCGAACGGATGCCGACGGTCTCGGTTCAGGCCAAGATGGCCTGGGTCGGCGCTGGCGACCCCTTTGACACCGACCGCATGTACCGGGACGTGACCGGCGCCGCGGCGGTGACCGTGCCGCTGTTCAATGGCGGCCTGACTACCTCGCGCGTCCGCGCGGCCATCGAGCGCAACAACGCCGATCGACTGTCTGTTGAGTCGGCCAAGCGCAGCGTGCTGCAGAACCTGACCAACGCCTGGAGCACCCTGCTGTCCACGCGGGCCAACATCAGCTCCACCGACGTGCAGGTGAAGGCCGCCCGCATCGCCGCCGAGGGCACCCGCCAGGAGCAGCAGGTGGGCCTGCGCACCACCATCGACGTCTTGAACGCCGAGCAGGAACTGCGCAGCGCTGAACTGTCGCAGGTGACCGCCCGCCACGACGAGTACATCGCCGCGGCCAACCTCCTGAGCCAGATGGGACGCCTGGAGGCGGCCTACCTGGTGCCCAACGCGCCGCGCTACGACCCGAAGGCCAATTTCGGCAAGTTGCGGATCACCTGGGGCTGGACGCCCTGGGAGGAGCCGATCGCCATCGTCGACGGGGTCCTGACGCCCAAGACCAAGGAGCTGCCGCGCGAGCAGCCCCCCGCGGCGGCCAAATAGGGCGCGTACAACCCCCAGCAGGCGCCTCTAGTCGCCCGCGACACGAATCCGCCCTTGCTTAGCTGGGCGGAAATTGCAGGATCACGGTTCGGCGCTTACCCTTGCGCCGAGGGATTCTTTCATTCGCACGAGCGCCGGTTCGCCCATGTCCGACCAGTCTTCACAAGAACCGACAATGGAGGAAATCCTCGCCTCCATCCGACGCATCATCTCCGAAGATGATGCGCCCGCGTCGGAGGAAGCCGCGCCCGAGCCGGAGGCCGAACCGGAACCCGAGCCGGCGTTCGAGCTTCCGCCGCTGGAAGAGGACGAGGACGACGGCGTCTTGGAGCTGACCGAGAAGGTCGACAGCGTCGGCGATCTCGATGTCTACGCCGCCACCACCAGCGAGCCTGAGGAAGAAGAAAGCTTCGACCTGCCGCCGCTGGACGATGGTCCGGGCGAAGGCCTGGTGAGCGACCCGACCGCCGCCGCCGCGGCCGCCGCCTTCGGCGCCCTGTCCAAGAACATCCTGATGCCGCCCGAGGGCCGCACCCTCGAGGATGTGGTCAAGACCCTGCTGCGCCCGCTCCTGAAGCAGTGGCTGGACGACAACCTGCCCAGCATCGTCGAAGCCGCCGTACAGGCCGAGGTAGAACGCATCGCCCGGGGCCGCCGCTAAGCCGGTTGGCCCCGCTCAATCGGGGCCGCCCAGCCAGCAAACTTGACGTGGGCGGCGCCTCTGTTAAGCGCCGCTCACATCATCATGCTTGAAAAAACCTTCGATCCGAAAACCGCCGAGCCCCGGCTCTACGCCGCCTGGGAAGCCTCGGGCGCCTTTGCACCGACGAATGACCCGGCCGCCGAGCCGTTCGCCATCGTCATCCCGCCGCCGAACGTCACGGGTTCGCTGCACATCGGGCATGCGCTGAACAACACCCTGCAGGATGTGCTGATCCGCTTCGAGCGGATGCGCGGCAAGGCGGCCCTGTGGCTGCCGGGCACCGACCACGCCGGCATCGCCACCCAGATGGTGGTCGAGCGTCAGCTGGCCGCCGCGGGCAACGCCAGCCGCCGGGACATGGGCCGGGACGACTTCGTCGCCAAGGTCTGGGAATGGAAGGCCGAGAGCGGCGGCACCATCATCAACCAGCTGCGTCGCCTGGGCGCCTCGTGCGACTGGAGCCGCGAACGCTTCACCCTGGACGAGGGCCTGTCGGCCGCCGTCCGCAAGGTGTTCGTCAAGCTGCACAAGGACGGCCTGATCTACCGCGACAAGCGGCTGGTGAACTGGGACCCGCAGTTCCAGACCGCCATCTCCGACCTTGAGGTCGAGCAGAAGGAGGTCGACGGCCACTATTGGCACTTCGCCTATCCGCTGGAGGATGGCTCTGGCGAGATCGTCGTCGCCACCACCCGGCCCGAGACCATGCTGGGCGACACCGCCGTCGCCGTGCATCCGGATGACGAGCGCTACAAGCACCTGATCGGCAAGTGCGTCCGCCTGCCCATCGTCAACCGCCCAGTGCCAATCATCGCCGACGAGTACGCTGATCCCGAAAAGGGCTCGGGCGCGGTGAAGATCACCCCGGCCCACGACTTCAACGACTTCCAGGTGGGCAAGCGGCACAACCTGCCGCAGATCAACATCCTGGACGACTTCGCGCGCATCAACGCCAACGGGCCGCGGGACTATCAGGGCCTGGACCGCTTCGCCGCCCGTAAGAAGGTCATCGAGACCTTCGAGGAACTGGGCCTGCTGCGCGGCATCGAGAAGACCCGTCATATGGTCCCGCACGGCGACCGGTCCGGTGTCGTGGTCGAGCCTTACCTGACCGACCAGTGGTACGTGGACGCCAAGGTCCTGGCCCAGCCGGCGATCAAGGCGGTGGAAGAGGGCAAGACCGTCTTCGAGCCCCGCCACTGGGAGAAGACCTACTTCGAGTGGATGCGGAACATCGAGCCCTGGTGCATCTCGCGCCAGCTCTGGTGGGGTCACCGGATCCCGGCCTGGTATGGCCCGGACGGCCATGTCTTCGTCGACGAGACCGAGGACGCCGCCAAGGCCAAGGCCCGCGAGCACTATGGCCGCGACGAGCCCCTGCGCCAGGACGAGGACGTGCTCGACACCTGGTTCTCCTCTGGCCTGTGGGCGTTCTCGACCCTGGGCTGGCCGGAGAGCACAGAGGACCTGCGCCGGTTCTATCCGACCAACACCCTGGTCACCGGCTTTGACATCATCTTCTTCTGGGTCGCCCGGATGATGATGCTGGGCATCCACTTCATGGATGACGTGCCCTTCCACCGCGTCTTCATCAACGCCCTGGTCCGCGACGCCGAGGGCAAGAAGATGTCGAAGTCCAAGGGCAACGTCATGGACCCCCTGGAGCTGGTGGACGACTACGGGGCCGACGCCCTCCGCTTCACCCTGACCGCCATGTCCGGCCAGGCCCGCGACATCAAGCTGTCGCGGGAGCGGATCGAGGGCTACCGCAACTTTGGCACCAAGCTGTGGAACGCCACGCGCTTCTGCCAGATGAACGGCTGCGCCCGGGCCGAGGGCTTCGACCCGGCCCAGGTGAAGGGCGTGCTGAACCGCTGGATCATCGGCGAGACCGCCAAGACGGTGGAAGCCGTCACCGCGGCGCTGGACACCTGCGGCTTCGACGGGACGGCCAACGCCCTCTACCGCTTCATCTGGAACACCTTCTGCGACTGGTACGTCGAGCTGGCCAAGCCGCTGCTGAACGGCGCGGACGAGGCGGCCAAGGCCGAGACCCAGGCCACCGCCGCCTGGGTGCTGGACGTGATCCTGAAGCTGCTGCACCCGGTCATGCCGTTCCTCACCGAGGAGCTGTGGGAGAAGACCGCGGACCTGGGCGCTGGCCGCAGCGAGCCCATGCTGATCTCCGCCCGCTGGCCGGACCTGTCCGCCGCCCTGGTGGATCCCAAGGCCGAGGCTGAGATCGGTCTCGTGGTCGCCGCCGTCAGCGAGGGCCGTTCGGTCCGCGCCGAGCTGAACGTGCCCCCGGGCGCGCGGCCGGCCCTGCTGGTGCTGGAGGCCACGGCCGAGCAACGCGCGGCTTTCGAGGCCAATGCGCCGGTGATCGGCCAGACCCTGCGTGTCTCCGAGGTCCGCTTCGAGACGACCGCGCCGGAAGGGGCCATTCCCTTCGTGGTCGAGGGCGCGACCTTGGCCCTGCCGGTGGCCGAGTTCATCGATCTGGCGGCCGAGAAGGCGCGGCTCGCCAAGGAGATCGCCAAGCTCGACAGCGACGTGGCCCACGTCATGAAGAAGCTCGGCAATCCCGACTTCCTGGCCCGCGCCAAGGAAGAGGTGATCGAGGAAAACCGCGAGCGCCTGGCCGAGGCCGAGGCCGCCAAGGCCAAGCTGGCGGCCTCGCTGGCCCGCCTGGGCGCCGTCGGCTGATCCGGACGGCCCGCTCATACGGCGGGCCGATTTGGGTTATCGCGACCTCGACAGTCCTTCCCGGAACCCGATAGCCCTTATCGGGTCTCAGGGGAGGGACGCACATGATCCGGGCGATGACCCGAGCCGGACGCATCGCGGCGATCGCCGTGAGCGCCCTGGCCCTGCTGCCTGTGGCCGCCCAGGCGGCCCGCGGCGCCGACACCATCTATCGCGATGCGACGGTCCTGACCGTCGATGACCAAAAGCCGCGCGCCCAGGCGGTGGCGATCCGCGACGGCCTGATCGTCGGCGTCGGCTCCGACCGCGAGATCCTGGCGCGCTGGGGGCAGGGCGCCCGCATCGTCGACCTGAAGGGCAAGACCCTGGTCCCCGGCTTCGTCGATGGTCACAGCCACATTGGCGACCTGGTCTCCCTGTGGCGGCTGCCGGACCTGTCGCCGCCGCCGGTGGGGGCAACCCGCACCATCGCCGATGTGCAGCGGATCCTGGGCGCAGCCTTGACCAAGGCCGCGCCGGCGCCGGGCAAGGTTCTGCTGGGCGTCGGCTATGACGACTCTCTGCTGGCCGAGCGTCGCCATCCCTCGAAGGCTGATCTCGACGCCGTATCAACCAGCCAGCCGATCTGCATCATGCATGTCTCGGGTCACATGGCCCGCTGCAACAGCGCCGCCCTGGCCCTGATCGGGGTGACCCGCGACACGCCGGATCCGGTCGGCGGCCATCTGGGCCGCGACGCCCAAGGCGAGCCCGATGGGGTGATTGAGGAGAATGCGCTCGCTTTCGTGATGAAGGCCGCGCCCATCCCGACCTATGCCCAGGCCGTCCAGGACTTCGCCGAGATCCAGACCTACTACGCCGCCCAGGGCTATACGACCGCCCAGGACGGGGCGACCTCCAACGCCGTGACCTTCCAGCTGCTGCAGGACGGCCAGCGGGACAACAGCCTCATCCTCGACATCATCGCCTATCCGCGCTGGGACGTGATCGACGCCGCGGTCGCCAAGCGGGGCCTGCAGATCGGGGCGCCGTTCAAGAACCACCTGAAGTTCGCTGGCGTGAAGGTGATCGGCGACGGCTCGCCCCAGGGCAAGACGGCCTGGCTGAAGGAACCCTATGTCCACCCGCCGCACGGCGCGCCCCTGGACTATCGCGGCTTTCCCAATGTGCCGCCGGCCGACCTCGCCAAGCTCTATGACACCTATCTGGGACGCGGCTGGCAGGTGCAGACCCACTGCAACGGCGACGCCTGTATCGACAGCGTGATCGACGCCCTGGGCAAGGCCGAGGCGGCCCATCCCGGCGCAAAGGACACCCGCCCGGTGGTCATCCACTCGCAGGTGACGCGGGCCGACCAGCTTCAGGCCTATGCAAAGCTGGGCGTCTTTCCGAGCTTCTTCGCCGAGCACACCTACTACTGGGGCGACTGGCACCGGACCGAGACCTTGGGACCGGATCGGGCGGCCTTCATCAGCCCCACGGCCCAGGCCCTGAAGGACGGCGTCCGCTTCAGCCTGCATTCCGACGCCCCTGTCGTGCCGCCGGTGGCCATGCACGTGATGTGGAGCGCGGTGAACCGGGTGACCCGCAGCGGCTATCCGCTGGGGCCCGACCAGCGCCTGACGCCGATGGAGGCCTTGCGGGCGATCACCCTGTGGCCCGCCTGGCAGCAGCACGAGGAGACGACCCGCGGCTCGATCACGGTCGGCAAGCAGGCCGACCTAGTGGTGCTGGAGGCCAACCCCCTGACCGTCGAGCCGATGTCGATCCGCAACATCAAGGTGCTGCTGACGGTGAAGTCCGGGCGTGAGATCTTCCGCCTGGGCGAGACGCCTGTCGCGCGCCGGCCCTTCGCCGGAGAGCCGGTGTCCTAAGGGGGAGTTTGGAATGCCGGAGCCGATGATCATCGCAGGCGCCTGCGGCTACGGGCTTTGGCCGACCAATTCCCTGGAAGGGGCGCGGGGTTGTCTGGAGGCGCCGGTCGCCGGGATCGAGATCGACGTCCACCTGACCGCGGATGGCCATGTGGTCGCCCACCATGACTACCGGATCGCCGCCGCGGCCTCGCGGCTGAACGGCGCGTTCCTGGAGACGCCGGGGCCGCTGCTCAGGGACGCGACCCTGGCCGAGCTGCGCGCCTATGACCTGGGGCGTCTCAAGCCCGACAGCCGGGAGCTGAGACGCTATCCGCACAAGCAGGGTCTGGACGGGGTGGTGATGCCGACCCTGCCGGAGCTGCTGGACCTGTTGGCGCAGGCGCCTGGGCCGAAGCGCTGGATCTTCGTGGAGATCAAGACCGATCCCGCCGGCTACGCCGAATCCGCCGATCCCCGCGCTCTGACCGACGCCGTGCTGCGCGACCTGGACAGGGCAGGGTGGGCGGACCGGACCAAGATCATTGCCTTCGACTGGTCGATCCTGCGCGACCTGAAGGCCCGCCGCCCGGAGATCCTCACCGCCCACCTGACCGTGCCTGACGCGATGAAGCCGCAGGTGAGGCTGAACGCTGATGGGGCATCGCCCTGGACCGATGGCTGTGACCCCAAGGACTTCGGTGGCTCGGAGGCCGCCGCCATCGCCGCCCATGGCGGGCGGGAGTGGTCGCCGCACATCTCCGACGTGACGCTGGAGCGGGTGGCCGACGCCAAGGCCCACGGGCTGGCGGTCGGGGTCTGGGGTGTGTCCAAGCCCGAGGACTTCGCGGTCATGACCGCCATGGGCGCCGATGTGTTGACGGTCTCCGGCCCAGCCTGGAGCGCCTGAGCGCGGCAGGACCTGCCTCAGCCCTCGGCGCAGCGCGAATATCTAGGTCCCCATGGCTTGCGGCGCAGCAGGTTTTCGCCATTCTGCGCCGCAATTGGGGGGACAGAACCATGCGGACCATCCTGCGCGCGATCCTGGCGGCGAGCCTTCTGACGGTTGGGCTGGCGCCCGCGGCCCTGGCGGATGAGCCGAAGGCCGCAGAGGCCAAGATCGACCTCCCGGCCTTCCCCACCGACGCCTCGGTCAAGCAGGTGACCCATGTGGCCGGCAAGGCCCTGAACTACACCGCCACCGTCGGCTCGCTGCCGGTGCGCGACGAGAAGGGCAAGAAGATCGCCGAGGTGGTCTTCACCGCCTATGTCCTGGACGGCCCCCGTGATCCCAAGCGCCCGGTGACCTTCGCCTTCAACGGCGGCCCCGGCGCGGCCTCGGTCTATCTGAACCTGGGCGCCATCGGTCCCAAGCGCGTGCAGTTCGGCGCTCAGGGCGACGCCCCCTCCGACCCCGCCGTGCTGGTGGACAATCCCGGCACCTGGCTCGACTTCACCGACATGGTGTTCATCGACCCCGTGGGCACCGGCTTCTCGCGCTCGCTGGTCGACATGGAGGAGACCAAGAAGCGGTTCTTCGGCATCGACGCCGACATCAATTACCTGTCGCGCATCGTCTATGACTGGCTGCTCAAGAACGGCCGCATGGCCTCGCCCAAGTATGTGAGCGGCGAGAGCTATGGCGGCTATCGCGGCCCGCGCATCACCTACACCCTGCAGACCAAGCTGGGCGTCGGCGTCAACGGCATGATCCTGGTCTCGCCCTATCTGGAGCCGCCGCTAGACCTGTCGCCGGACCTGTCGCCCATGGCCTGGGTGTCGACCCTGCCGTCCATGGCGGCGTCCAACTATGAGCGGCAGGGCAAGGCGCTGTCGCCGGCCCTGATGGCCGAGGTCGAGGCCTATGCCCGCGGGGAGTACGTCACCGACCTCTTGAAGGGCCGCCGGGACCCGGCCGCCGTGGCGCGCCTGGTCGATAAGGTGACCGCCTATACCGGCCTGGACCGCAACTTCGTGCAGCTGTCCGGCGGGCGGATCGACAGCCGCGCCTACCTGCGTGAGCTCTACCGCAAGGAGGGCAAGATCGGCTCCTGGTACGACAGCAATGTCACCCAGGACGATCCCTTCCCGTGGTCGGCCTATGGCCGCCGGGGCGACCCCATCCTGGATGCGATCATTGCACCGACCACCAGCGCCATCGTCGACTTCACCACCCGCGTGGTCGGGTGGAAGGTGGAGGGGCGCTATAACGCCCTGTCCGAAGAGGTGGGCCGCAACTGGGAGAAGGGCGTCGAGCTGACCAGCGCCTCGGAAGACCTGCGCCAGGCCGTCGCCGCCGACCCGAAGATGAAGGTGCTGATCGTCCACGGCTATGACGACCTCAGCTGCCCCTACTTCATCTCCCGGCTGGTGATCGACCAGATGGCGATGAGCGGCGATCCGAATCGTGTGCGGCTGGCCCTCTATCCGGGCGGCCACATGTTCTACAGCCGGCCGGACAGCCAGACCGCCTTCCGGCAGGACGTGAAGGGCCTGTTCGGAGCGCCCTAGGGCCGTCGAACGCGGGTCTCAAACGTCCGTTTGCGTCCGGGCCTAGGTTATGCTTGTTCACCTATATGACGCGGGGTCAGAACCGCGCGCCCATTAGGAGAACGCCCCATGTCCGAGGCTGCCCTGCCGGCCGGTTGGCCCGCCATGTCCGTCGCCCAGGCTCACGCCATGCTCACCTCACCGGGCATGCCGTTCGAGATGGAGACGGTGAACATCCGCGGCGTGGAAGTGCGCGCCTGGAAGAACCAGCCGCCGACCCTGCGGGCCGTGTTCGAGGCTTGCCGCCAGCACGGCGAGAAGATCTTCCTGGTCTATGAGGACGAGCGCGTCTCGTTCGAGGCCTTCCACCGCGCCGTGGCCGCCTTCGCCAACGACCTGCAGGCCCAGGGCGTGACCAAGGGCGACCGGGTCGCCATCATCATGCGCAACCTGCCCGAATGGGTGGTGGGCTTCTACGCCGCCGTCTCCATCGGCGCGATCGTCACCCCGCTGAACGCCTGGTGGACGGGCGCCGAGCTGGAATACGGCCTGACCGATTCCGGCTCCAAGATCGCGATCATGGACGCCGAGCGCTATGAGCGCCTGAAGGAGCATCTGCCCAACTGTCCGGACCTGAAGCGGGTCTATGTCAGTCGCGAGATGGAAGAGATCGCCCATCCGCTGGTGACCACGGTCGAGTCGGTGCTGGGCGGCGCCAATGACTGGATCAAGCTGCCTGACCAGGCCGTGCCGGCGGTGGACCTCGTCCCCGATGACGACGCCACCATCTTCTACACCTCGGGCACGACGGGGAAGCCGAAGGGGGCGCTCGCCACCCATCGTGGCGTGAACTCCAACATCATGTCCGGCGGCTGCGCCGGGGCGCGGGCCTTCCTGCGTCGGGGCGAAGCGCCGCCCCAGCCCGATCCGAACGCGCCGCAGCGCTCGACCCTGCTGTCGGTGCCGTTCTTCCACGCCACCGGCTGCTTCGCCGTGCTGAACCCCATGCTGTGGCTGGGGGCTAAGCTGGTGATGATGCACAAGTGGGACGTGATCCGGGCCTTCGAGCTGATCCAGCGCGAGAAGATCCAGTCTGCGGGCGGCGTGCCGACCATCGCCTGGCAGCTGATCGAGCATCCGCTGCGCGAGAAGTACGACCTGTCGTCGCTGGAGAGCGTCTCCTACGGCGGTGCGCCGTCCGCGCCCGAATTGGTCCGCAAGATCAAGGAAACCTTCCCGAAGTCGGCGCCGGGCAACGGCTGGGGCATGACCGAGACCTGCGCCACCGTCACCACCCACGGGGCCGAGGACTACACCAACCGGCCGATGTCCTGCGGTCCGGCCGTTCCGGTGGCGGAGCTGCAGATCCGCGATCCCGCTGATGGCGTGACCGTCCTGGAGCCCAACGCCGTGGGCGAGCTGTGGGCCAAGGGCCCGATGATCGTGAAGGGCTACTGGAACAAGCCGGAAGCCACCGCCCAGACCTTCGTCGACGGCTGGGTGCGCACCGGCGACCTGGCGCGGGTGGACGAGGAAGGCTTCTGCTTCATCATCGACCGGGCCAAGGACATGCTGATCCGCGGCGGCGAAAACATCTACTGCATCGAGGTCGAGAACGTTCTCTACGACCACCCGGCGGTAATGGACGCAGCCCTGGTGGGCATCCCGCACAAGACCCTGGGCGAGGAGCCGGCGGCCGTGGTCACCCTGAAGCCGGGCGCGGAAGCCACCGAGGCCGAGCTGCGGGCCCACGTGGCCGAGCATCTGGCCGCCTTCAAGGTGCCGGTGAAGGTCAAGTTCTGGCATGAGACCCTGCCGCGCAACGCCAACGGCAAGATCCTCAAGAACGAGCTCAAGAAGCTGTTCGAGGGCGAGCAGGCCTAGTTGGCCAAGACGCGGGCCGACCTGCTGCTGGTCTCGCGCGGCCTGTTCGACAGCCGCGCGAAGGCCAAGGCGGCGATCGAGGCCAGCGGCGTCACCGCCGATGGCCGCCCGGTCACCAAGGCCTCGGAGCTGCTGGACGAGGCCTGCGACCTGCAGGCTGTCGCCGCCCATCCCTATGTGGGTCGCGGCGCGCTGAAGCTGGTCCACGCCCTGGAGCTCTGGCCGATCTCCGTCGAAGGACGGGTGGTGCTGGATGTAGGCGCGTCCACCGGCGGCTTCACGGAAGTCTGCCTGCAGCACGGGGCGGCGCGGGTCTATGCGGTGGACGTGGGCCGCGGGCAGCTGCACCCCAGCCTGTCTGGCGATCCGCGGGTGGTCTCGCTTGAGGCCACCGATGCGCGGGACCTGACCCAGGCCCTGATCCCCGAGGCGCCGGACCTGGTGGTCTGTGACGCGAGTTTCATCAGCCTGACAAAGGTCCTGCCGGCGGCGCTTACCCTCGCGCGGGCGGAGGCTGACCTGATTGCGCTCGTAAAGCCCCAGTTCGAGGTCGGGCCCAAGGCGGTGGGCAAGGGCGGGCTGGTCAAGGACCCTGCGGACCGACTGCGCGCCCTGGAAGAGGCCAAGGCCTTCCTTACGGCCGAGGGCTGGGATGTGCTGGGCGAGGCGGACAGCCCGATCAGCGGCGGCGATGGGAACCTGGAATTCCTGGTCCACGCACGAAAACGCCGCCCGGACTGAGCCCGGGCGGCGCTGTGTGATCCCGCGGGGGATCAGAGCTTAGTCGACGACCTGGTAGCGGCCGTTGGAGTCGGGGCAGACGCGGACGAAGCGCTTCTGGACCCGGCCGTCCGGCAGGTAGATCGGGCTTTCGGCCAGGGTGCAGCCATTGGTGTCGGCCTGCTGCGACTGGCCGACCGTGTAGCTGTTGCCGTAGCGGTCGTAGGCGTAGCCGTCGTTCTGGTAGCCGCCGTTGTAGTAGCCGCCCTGATAGCCGTAGTTCTGATTGCCGTAGTACCCGTTGTTATAGCCGTTGTTGTAGCCATAGTTCTGGGAGCGGCCGTAATAGCCCTGGCGGGTCTGCGGGGCGCAGGCCGCCGAGTTCTTGCCCACGCCGGCGCCGACCGCCGCACCCAGGGCGCCGCCCAGCAGGGCGCCTTCGGTGCGGGCGTTGCGCGCCGCCGCGTTCGAGCCGATGACCGCGCCCAGAGCGCCGCCGATCAGGGCGCCGGTCGTGCTGCGGGTCGTCGAGTCCCGCCGGCAGGGGTCATAATTGTAGTTCCCCTGGCCGTAATAGCCCGACTGGGCCTGGGCGAAGCTGGGGACCGACAGGGCGGCGGTCAGGGCCATGACGCCCGCGACCCCGGTCAGGCCGGCCTTCGCAAAGATGGAACGCTTGGTCATCGGAACTCTCCCTCAAAGGGTTTGAATAGGGTGGAAACGCCTAGCTGCGGCCGCTGGGGCGCCAGACCCCGTCATTTCCGCGGCACACCTCGAAGGAGTGGTCGCGGCCGCCGTAGGTCTCTTCGACCCACTGGCAGTTGGCCCGGCTGTACTTGGTTTGCTTGATGCGCGTCGGGTAGGCGTCGCACTTCACGCGGCGCTTGCCGATCTCGTGACCGGCGACGGCGCCCACGACGCCGCCCAGGACGGCGCCTTCGGTCTTGTTGCCCTTGCCGGCCACGGCGCTGCCGAGCAGGGCGCCGGCGACGCCGCCGATCACCGTGCCTTTGGTGGACGAGGACTTCTGCTCTTCGCGGCAGATGTCGCCGGTGCCGTACTCGCGCGCGGCCTGCGCGGAGGCGAACTGGGGAACGGCCAGGCTGGACGCGGCGGTCAGCGCGGCGGCCAGGCAGAGGATGGTCTTGCGGGTCATGGTCTGGTCCTTCGTCCCCGAAGCGGCGCGGTTAAGCGTCGCTGTCGGATATGGGTTTGACTGAACGAACCTGAACGGGTCTTGAACGAAACCCGGCGGCGGTTCAGACGGCGTCCGGCTGGGCGCCGTCGCTGCGGCCAAGCTATCAAGACCTTCACTTGCGAAGAAATGAGTTCCGTCATGCGCAACCCTCGCCGGCCGACCCGCGGCCCCCAGCGCCCCCAGGCGCCGGCCGGTCCGCCCGTGGAGCTGACCATCACCGGCGTGGGCGGGGAGGGGGATGGCGTCGCGCCGGGACCGATCTATGCGCCCTTCACCCTTCCTGGAGAACGGGTTCGCGTGACGGGCGGCGGCGACCGACGCGAGCTGGACGCCGTGCTGGAGGCCTCGCCTGAGCGGGTCGAGCCGCCCTGTCCGCACTTCGGCGTCTGCGGCGGCTGCGCCCTGCAGCACTGGCGGCACGACGCCTATCTGGCCTGGAAGGTCTCGCGGCTGGTCCACACCCTGTCGCTGCAGCGAATCGAAACCGAGATGCTGGCCCCCTATGCCGCCCAGCCGGGGACGCGCCGGCGCGTCGCCCTGCACGCCCGCAAGGGGAGCCGCGACGCCGCGCGGATCGGCTTCAAGGCTCGCAAGTCCTGGGACCTGGTGTCGGTCGCGACCTGTCCCATCGCCGACCCCGCCATCGAGGCGGCTCTCCCCATGTTGGCGAAGATGGCCGCGCCCCTGTTCGAGCATCCGAAGTCCGCGCCGACCCTGCACGTGACCCTGACGCCGTCCGGCCTCGACATCGAGATTACCGGGGTGGAGCGGAAGTCCGGCGGCCTGTCGGCGGACGCGCGCATGACCGTGGCCGAGGTGGCCGCTGAGGCCGACTTCGCCCGCGTCACCATGGATGGGGAGCCGGCCTACATGTCGCGCCAGCCGACAGTGCGGCTGGGCCAGGCCGTAGTGGCCCTGCCGCCCGGCGCCTTTCTGCAGGCCACGCCCCAGACCGAGGCGGCCATGGTCGGCTTCGTGGGCGAGCAGGCGGGCGGCGCGACCCGGATCGCCGACCTCTATTGTGGGGTCGGCACCTTCACCTTCCGCCTGGCCGAGATCGCCCCGGTCTATGCGGCCGAGGGCTCGGCCCCGGCAGTGAAGGCTCTGACGACTGCGCTGGCGACGGCGCCGGGCCTGAAGGGCGTTACGGCCGAGGCCCGCGACCTGGTGCGCAGGCCGGTCCTGGCCGAGGAACTGAAGAAGACCGACGTGGTGGTGTTTGACCCCCCGAGGGCTGGCGCCGCTGAACAGACCGCCGAACTGGCGCGCTCCAGTGTGGCCAAGGTGATCGGCGTCTCCTGCAACCCGGCGACCTTCGCCCGCGACGCGCGGGTGCTGATCGACGCCGGGTTCAGCCTGGATCGCGTGCTGCCTGTCGACCAGTTCCTGTGGAGCCCGCATATCGAGCTGGTCGGCGTGTTCAGCCGCTAGGTGAAGAGGTCCTGCTGCCCGCCGGCTTTCGGGGGAACCTTGAAGAGGCCGAGGTTCAGGGCGGGCAGGGGCTTGTCCAGGCCATAGCGGCGCTTGGCGGCGCGGAAGCGCTGGGACATCAGGTCTGCGACCGGCCCCTGGCCCTTCATGCGCTGACGCCAGTCGGAATCGTAGTCCTTGCCGCCGCGCATCTGCCGCACCAGGGACATGACCCGCTGGGCGCGGTCCGGATGGTCGGTCATCAGCCACTGCTGGAACAGGTCCTTGATCTCCAGCGGCAGGCGCAGCGCCACATAGCCGGCCCCGATGGCGCCGGCCTGGGCGGCGCGCTCCAGCACCGCCTCCATCTCGTGGTCGTTCAGGCTGGGGATGGCGGGGGCGAACATGACCACGGTGGGGACGCCGGCCGCAGTCAGGGCGCGGATCGCCGCGATCCGGCGATCCGGCGTCGCCGCGCGGGGCTCCATGCTGCGGGCGAGGGCCCGGTCGAGGGTGGTGACCGAGATCGCCACCCGCACGAGGTTCTGCTCGGCCAGGGGGGCGAGCAGGTCAAGGTCGCGCAAGATCAGGGCCGACTTGGTGATGATCGAGAACGGGTGGTTGAAGCGGCCCAGCACGTCGATGATCTGGCGGGTCAGGCCAGTTGTTCGCTCCTGCGGCTGGTAGGGGTCGGTGTTGCCGCCGATATGGATGTAGCCCGGCTTGTAGCGGGGCTTGGAAAGCTCCGCCTCCAGCAGCCGGGCGGCCTCGGGTTTGAAGAACAGCTTACTCTCGAAATCCAGCCCCGGCGACAGGCCCATATAGGCATGGGCCGGCCGGGCGTAGCAGTAGATGCAGCCGTGCTCGCAGCCCCGATAGGGATTGATCGAGCGATCAAAGCCGACGTCGGGGCTGTCATTACGGGTGATGATGGTGCGCGCCGCCTCGGGCGACAGGGTGGTGCGCAGCTTGGGCGCCTCGTCGGTCTCATCGCCCCAGCCGTCGTCGAAGGCCTCGCGCTGAAAGGCCTCGTAGCGTCCCACCTCATTGGAGCGGGCGCCGCGTCCCCGGACGATGGTCGTCATCCGCCTTGTATGCGGAGGCGGGTCGAACAAATCAAGAACTTCTTGACCCGGCGGGCGGGCGCCGGTTTCTGCCTGACATGCTCTCGGCCCTGATCCCCACCGCCAATTCCCAGGACGACCTGGCCCTGCTGCTCGCCGCCCTGGTGCCGGCGGCGGTGGAGGGTCTGGTGCGCGAGGTGATCTGCGCCGACGCAGGCTCGACCGACGCGACGGCGGCGCTGTGCGAGGACGCGGGCGCCAAGCTCATCCAGGGGGGCCTGGCGGCGGCGGCGCAGGCCGCGCGCAGCGACTGGCTGCTGATCCTGCCGATTGACCTGCGTTTGGCGGGGGGCTGGGACAATGCGGTGGCCCAGCGCCTGGCCCAGCGGCCCGAGCCCCTGAAGGTCTCAGGCCTGAAGCCGCATGGGCTGGTGGCCAGCCTCACCGCAGCGCCCTGCGGTCTCGTGGTTCAGAAGGCCAGGGTGCTCGCGCGCGCCGAGACGCGGGACGCCAAGGCCCTGATCGCCGCCCTGGGCCGAGGCGCGGCGCGGCTCTAGACCTTTGCGAAGGCGGCGATGTCGGCGTTGAGCCGGCGGGTGTGGGTGAACATCAGGCCGTGCGGCGCGCCCTCATAGACAACCAGCCGGGCCGCAGGGTTCAGGGCGGCATAGCGCCGGCCGCTGACCTCCAGTGGGGTCGAGGCGTCCTTGTCGCCCTGGAGGATCAGGATCGGGGCCTTGATGCTCGGAATCTCCGCCCGCAGGTCCGCCTCGGTGGCGGTGCGGTTGCAGGCGACGACCGCCTGCAGGCTGGTGGTCAGCATCAGACCTTTGACCCAGGCGATCATGCCAGGGGAGGTCTGGGGCGTCACGAAGGGCGCGGTGTTGTCGTCCAGCCATTTCGGGAAATCGGTGAGGAAGTAGGCCTGGCGGAACTGCTCGAAGGCCTCCGCCGGAAAGCCGTCGGGATTGTCAGGACGTTTGGCCGGGCAGGGGTTCATGGGCGCCAGGAACATCACCTTGGACACCCGGGCGCCGCCGTGCCGGCTGAAGTAGCGGACGATCTCGCCGCCGGCCATGGAATGGCCTACCAGGACCACGTCGCGTAGGTCCAGCTGGTCGAGCACCGCGGCGAGGTCATCAGCCAGGGTGTCATAGTCGTAGCCGCCAGATGGCGCGTCCGAGCGGCCGTGGCCCCGGCGGTCATAGGCGATGCAGCGCAGGCCCCGGGCGGCGAGCGCGGCGCGCTGCAGGTCCCAGGCTTCCAGCGGCAGGGCCCAGCCGGCGAGGAAGACCACAGGCCGGCCTTCGCCCCAGTCCTGATGAAGCAGATGGGTCCCGTCGGCGGCTGTGATTTGGACACTCGGGCGTCGCTTGGGCGCGGCCTCCGCCGCGACGGGGGCGGCGAAGGCGGCGCCCATGACGGTCATCGCCTTGAGGGCGTCGCGGCGGTGGGTGGCGGTCATCTGGTCGCTCCTTGTGAGGGTGGCGCCAGGGTTCCCCGGCCGTCGCGGGGCGTCGATTACGCGTCGGGTAATGGCGCGGGCTCCCTCCGCCGCCTAGGGTCAGGGCATGAGCACAGCCAGGACCGCCGAGGGTGTCGGCGCGCGACTTCGGGAATGGCGTCAGCGTCGGCGCCTGAGCCAGCTGGACCTTGCGCTGGATGCGCAGGTCTCGACCCGCCACCTGTCCTTCGTCGAGACCGGACGGGCGGCGCCCAGCCGCGAGATGGTGCTGCGGCTGACCGAGCGATTGGAGGTCCCGTTGCGGGACCGGAACGCGCTGCTGCTGGCGGCGGGGTTCGCACCGGTGTTTCCCGAGCGCGACTTTACGGATCCCGGCCTGTCCGACCTCAGGCGGACAGTACAGGCGGTCCTCGACGCCCACATGCCGCACCCAGCCCTGGCCATCGATCGCGGCTGGACCCTGCTGGCGGCCAATGCCGGGGTGGCGCCCCTGCTGGCCGGGGCGGCGGCGCACCTGCTGGAGGGGGAGGTCAACGTCCTGCGCCTGTCCCTGCATCCTGAAGGTCTCGCGCCTCGGATCGCCAACCTGGCTGAATGGCGAGGGCATGTGCTGTCGCGGCTGCGACGCCAGGTGGCGGACAGCGGCGACGCAGGCCTGTCCGAGCTGATCCAGGAATTGGCCGCCTATCCCGGCGGCGAGCGGCATGCGCGAGCGGAGGATGGTCTCATCGCGCCGCTGCTGCGGCTCAGGACGGACGGCGGATGGCTGTCGTTCCTGAGCGCCACCATGACCTTCGGCTCGCCCCTGGACGTGCTGGTCTCGGAGCTGGCGATTGAGGTGTTCCTGCCGGCCGACGCCGCCACCGCCAAGGTGCTGGCGGGCTAGCCCTTGCGGGACTTCTTCTTCGCCGGCTTGGCCGGGGCCTCGGCGACCGGCGGGGGCTCGGCGTCCCAGCGGATGTCCACATAGCGCTGGCCGGTGGCGATGGCGTCGAGGGTGACACTCTCCTGGCCGAACTTCTTGCGGTAGTTCCAGTAGGCCGCCATGACCTTCTCGACGTAGTTGCGGGTCTCGAGGGCGGGCATGCACTCGATCACCATCAGGCTCTCGTCGTCCTCGCCCAGCATCTGGGCGGTCTTCTGCAGGGTGGCGGGGCCGCCGTTGTAGGCCGCGACGGTGCGCAGGATGTCGTAGCCGACCCCCTGATTCATCAGCCACGACAGATAGTCCTGGCCGACCTTCAGATTGTAGCTGGGGTCAAACAGGGGGCTCATGTCGTCGCGCAGGTTCGCGTTGCCGGTGGCGTGGGCGGCGGCGTCGGGCATCAGCTGCATCAGGCCCACGGCGCCGGCCGGAGAGACCACCGCGGGGTTGAAGCGACTTTCCTGGCGCACGATGGCGTAGACCAGGGCCTTGTTGACCTTGAAGCCTTCGCGCGGCTTCAGGGACGGGATCGGATAGTCGGCGTCGGCGCGGCGGCGATAGGTCGGGCCGCCCACCTTCATGTCATCGGCCAGGCCGGCGTTGATCAGGGCCGCGAGGCGGGCCCAGCGGTCCCGCTCCTGGCTGGTCGTCGCCAGGGCCATGCCGGCGCGGAGCTCGTCTGCGGACTCGGTCACCCGGCCGATCTGGGCCAGGGCGGCGGCCCGATGGGCGCGCGGATCGTCCTGCATGAACCGGGTCAGGTCGGCGGAGGGACCGGTGAAGGAGGCCTTGACCAGCCCGACCGCGCGGCCGCTCGGCACGGAGGCCTCAACCATGGGGATCGGATCGCCAAGGCCGGCAAGCTCGACCTGACGGGCCGCGATCATGCCGTAGAAGGTCTGGGAGGCGCCGGCGGCCTTGCGCATATGCCAGCCGGCGGCGTCATCGTCGCCCTGGGCGGCGGCGGCCCGGCCGGCCCAATAGGCGGCCCCGGCCCGGATCCAGAGGTCCTCTGACTGGTCGTCAGCCAGGGTCGCCAGGGCGACTTCGGCCTGGTCGAAGCGGCGCAGGCGGTAGCCCGCCATGCCCATGATCCAGCGATCTCCGATGGCCTTGGCCAGGTCGAAGGCCCGCTTGTAGTCGCCGGAATAGAAGGCCTGGCGCGCGAGACGGGCGTTGTCGAGATCGAAGGGGCCGCCGGAGCCGGGCGAAACCAGCTCCACCTGCGACCAGGGCACGCCGGCCAGGCGGGCGGGTTCGGCAGGCGCAGCCTCCAGCGGCTTGCGCTTTGCGGCCAGGGTGGCGATGCGCTCGGCCATGGGCAGGTCGGCGTTGCGCGACAGCCAGCCGGACAGCTCGTCGAAGTTCGACTTGTGCGCCGTCGGGTGCATGAGCTGGCGGTAGTTCAGATAGCCGCTCAGGGTCGGGTCAGTGATCTCGACGCTGCGCATGGTGGCGTCGATGAAGTCGCCGCGGTCCACGGCCTCGAAGGCGGCCGCGTAGAGCTGGGCGTCGGCGGGAGTCAGGACCTGAGGCGGCGCGGCCAGGGCGGCGCCCGAAATCGTCGTGCAGACAACGGCCAAGGCCGCGATCCGCATGCGCCAGGTCTTCAACATGCCCCTTCCACGCCCGCCGCTTCTGCGGTTCGGGGCGTGGCCCTCATTTCCGACAACAGCGGAGGCTAATGTCTTGTTTGAGTTAATGGAACCCGAATTCTCGTGAGGCGGGGGGAGATATAGATCAATTCCCCTGGGGCGGGCAGGGCTCCCAACTGTCATCCCGGGCGCAGCGAAGCGGAGACCCGGGACCCATAGACACTGATCCTTCCGGACTGTCCCGCGCATCTGGGTCCCGGACAAGCGCTGCCCGCATTCCGGGATGACAGCCTTGAAAGCCGCTATTCCCCGCGCTGCGGCCGGTCCAGGCGTTCAGTCAGGGTCAGGAGGTCGGACCAGGCCTTCTTCTTCGCCGCCGGCTGACGCAGCAGGAAGGCGGGGTGGAGGGTCGGCAGGGCCGGGAGCTCCAGCGCCCCATCAGCGGAGCGCCATTCGAACCAGCGGCCGCGCAAGGACAGAATGCCTTCCTCCTTCTTCAACAGCGACTTGGTGGAAGGTCCTCCGACCAGCAGCAACATCTTCGGCCGGACAAGCTGTATGGCGCGCTCCAGGAAGGGCGCGCAGACCGCCTGTTCCGCTGGAGTTGGCGTGCGGTTGCCGGGCGGCCGCCAGAAGACCGTATTGGTGATGAACACCCGGTCGGTAAGGCCAGCCGCGGCCAGCATGCGGTCGAGCAATTGGCCGGCGCGGCCGACGAAGGGCTCGCCGCGGGCGTCTTCTTCCGCCCCAGGGCCTTCGCCGATCACCACCAGGGGCGCGTCCGACGCGCCGCGGGCGAACACCGCTTGGCGTGCGGCGCCTTCAAACTTTAGCGGGCAGCCGTCGAAGCTGGAGATCGCGGCTTTCAGGGCCTCCAGGTCCTGGCAGGCGGCGGCGAGCGCCTGGGCCTGGGCGATGGCGGAGGAGACATCCGGCCCGGCGTTGGCCGGCGCCCGCTGGGGCGCGACGGCCAGGGGCTTCTTCTCGACCGGCTTGGGCGCGACGAACTTTCCGGCCTCGATCCTGTCGATGGGGGCGTCCAGCAGCATGGCGTCAACACCCGCCTCGGCCCAGAAGGCGAGCAGGCTTTCGACGGCGGCGGCGCTCTGCGGTGTCATAAACGGGGTTCCGAAATCGTCCTGCGGCGGAGTTCGCCCTTGACCGCACTCGCACAAGCTAACGATAAGCGGGCCAAGGGATCAACGCCGCTTCACATGCGCCACCCGGCGCAAGGAAGCCAACGGGAGCTTGAGGGGATATGAGCGAAGTCGTCGAACGCGAAGCGATGGAATACGACGTCGTCATCGTGGGCGCCGGGCCCTCGGGCCTGTCGGCCGCCATCCGCCTGAAACAACTGGCCGAAGCCGCCGGGACCGAAATCTCCGTCGCTGTGCTGGAAAAGGGCTCCGAAGTGGGCGCCCACATCCTGTCCGGCGCGGTGATCGACCCGAAGGGCATTTCCGAGCTGCTGCCGAACTGGAAGGAACTGGGCGTTCCGCTGGAGACCGCGGTCACCCGCGACAAGTTCCTGATGCTGGGCCCGCAGGGCGAGCTGGACATCAGCTGGGCGCCGTTCCCCAAGTGGATGCTGAACCACGGCAACTACATCGCCAGCCTGGGCAATGTCTGCCGCTGGCTCGGCCAGCACGCCGAGGCCCTTGGCGTCGAGATCTATCCCGGCATGGCCGCCTCCGAGGTCGTCTATAACGAGGACGGCTCGGTGAAGGGCGTCGTGGCCGGCGTGTTCGGCATCGGCAAGGACGGCGAGCCCACCGGCGACTACCAGCCGGGCATCGAGCTGCACGCCAAGTACACCTTCATCGGCGAAGGCGTGCGCGGGTCCCTGTCCAAGCAACTCCAAGCCAAGTTCAACCTGCAGGACGGCAAGGACGCGCAGAAGTTCGGCATCGGGATCAAGGAGCTGTGGCAGGTTCCTGACGCGAACTTCGAGTCCGGCCTGACCCAGCACACCTTCGGCTGGCCCCTGGACAACCAGACCGGCGGCGGCAGCTTCATGTACCACTTCGGGGATAACTACGTGGCCATCGGCTTCGTGGTGCACCTGAATTACAAGAACCCCTTCATCTCGCCCTTCGACGAGTTCCAGCGCTTCAAGCAACACCCGTCGATCCGCCCCTACCTGGAAGGCGGCAAGCGTATCGCCTATGGCGCCCGCGCCATCACCGAGGGCGGCTACCAGTCGCTGCCGCAGCTGTACTTCCCGGGCGGCGTGCTGCTGGGCTGCTCGGCGGGCATGGTCAACGTGCCGCGCATCAAGGGCAGCCATAACGCCGTGAAGTCGGGCATGCTGGCCGCCGAGGCCGCCTTCGAAGCCATCCAGGGCGGGCGCAGCGGCGATGAGCTGACGTCGTACGAAGAGGCCTACAACGGCTCCTGGATCGCCAAGGAGCTGAAGGCCGTCCGCAACTTCAAGCCGCTGTGGTCGAAGTTCGGCACCGTGCCAGGCCTGGTCCTGGGCGGCATCGACGCGATCATGGCCAACTGGTTCGGCGGCTGGTCGCCGTGGGGCACGCTGAAGCACGGCAAGACCGACGCCGCCTCCACGGGCCTGGCCAAGGACTACAAGCCGATCGTCTATCCGAAGCCCGACGGCGTGATCAGCTTCGACAAGCTGTCCTCTGTGTTCCTGTCCTCGACCAACCACGACGAGAACCAGCCGGCGCACCTGAAGCTGAAGGATCCGTCGGTTCCGATCGAGGTGAACCTGCCCAAGTATGGCGAGCCGGCGCGGCTGTTCTGCCCCGCGGGCGTCTACGAGGTGCTTTACGACGAGCAGGGCCAGAACCCGAAGTTCCAGATCAACTTCCAGAACTGCGTCCACTGCAAGACCTGCGACATCAAAGATCCGTCGCAGAACATCAACTGGACCACGCCGCAGGGCGGCGACGGCCCGAACTATCCCAACATGTAAGCGGCCAAACGGGAATTCCGTCCTGGAAAAGGCGGAATTCCCGGCCAAGGCTGGGACGTTATGGCGGTCGTGCTTGCGGCCCGCCTGGAAACCGCAGAGATTCCGTCCATGCGCCGCTCCGCCCTGCCGCTCGCCGGCCTCGCCATCCCGCTGGTCCTACTCGCCGCCTGCGCCTCGCCCAGCGACCAGGCGTTCGAGGAGCTGAACCCTGGCCCCAGCTCGCCCTACGGCCTGTTCCTGGCCGGGCAGGGGGCGCTGAACGATGGGCGCAGCCAGCAGGCCTCGGCCTACTTCGACCAGGCGGCCGCCGGGGACGCCGACGACGAGGGCATGCTTTCCGAGCGGGCCTTCACCGCGGCCCTCCTGTCTGGCGATATTCCCCGCGCCGCGGCCATGGCGCCCAGCGGCCCCAATGCGTCTGACGCCACCAAGCGCCTGGGCCGGCTGACCCAGGCCGTCGAGGCCATGGCGTCCGGCAAGCCCAAGCTTGCCCCGCCGCTTCTGAAGCCTGAGAGCGTCGGCTACCTGCATCGGCAGGTCGGCGCCCTGATGTCGCCCTGGGCGGCGGCGATGGCTGGGGACCAGGAGGGGGCGCTGGTCCGGCCGACCATCCGCAACGACAAGGTCGTTGAGTTCTTCGGTCTCCTGGGCCAGGCGGCGCTCTATGAACGGGCGCGCCGCTACGATGAGGCGGAGACGGACTACAAGACCCTGACCGGGATCGATGACCCGGGCGACATGCCGGTGCTGGCCTATGGCGGCTTCCTGGAGCGCCGGGGCCGGCGCGCCGACGCCATCGCCATCTATGACAAAGGCTTGGCCAGCGCGCCCCAGAACCAGGCGCTGCTGACCGCGCGCGCCCGGGCCGCCGCCAGCAAGGCGGCGCCTGCGGCCGTCGCCCTCAAGGAAGGGGCGGCCGCCGCCCTGATCGCCCCGGCCGCCAGCATGATGGCCGCCCGGCAGAACCAGAACAGCCTGGCCTATCTGCGGCTCGCCCTGCGCCTGGATCCCCAGCGCAATGAAGCCTGGCTGATGGTCGGCGACATGATGCAGGCCGCCGGCGACCTCGAGGCGGCCCGCGCCGCCTATGCCCGCCCGAAGGCCGGCTCGCCGGAATATGACGCCGCCCAGGCCAAGTTGGCCTGGAGCTATCAGTCGGCCGGTGACGGCGAGACCGCGCTGAACCTGGCCCGCCAGGCGGCGGCGCGGGGCGGCACGGACGCCCAGGTGACCCTGGCCGACCTGCTGCGGGCCAATGAGAAGTTCGGTGAGTCCGCCGAGGTGCTCAGCCGGGTGATGGGGCCGCAGCCGGACTGGCGCCTGCTCTACGCCCGCGGGGTGGCCTATGATCAGGCCGGCGACTGGACCAAGGGCGAGGCTGACCTGCAGGCGGCCCTGAAGCTGCGGCCGGATGATCCGGAACTCTTGAACTATCTCGGTTATTCCTGGATCGACCGGGGGCAGCGCCTGGACGAAGCCCTGGGCATGGTCCAGCGGGCGGTGGGTGAGAACCCGCGCTCCGGCGCCATGGTCGACAGCCTGGGCTGGGCCTATTACCGGCTGGGCGACTACAAGAAGGCCGTCGAGACCCTTGAGAGCGCCGTGGAATTGTCGGCCGGCGAGCCGGACATCAATGATCACCTGGGCGACGCCTATTGGCGGGTCGGGCGGCGCGACGAGGCGTTGTTCCAGTGGAAGCGTGTCCTGACCCTGGATCCCGATCCGAAGCTGAAGGCCGCGGTGGAGGCCAAGGTGGCGGCCGGCGGCCTGCCGCCCGCGCCGCCGCCGGCCCAGGTCGCCAAGCAGTAGGGCGGGGCGTCCATGACCGCCGAGACCCTCGCCCCGGCCAAGATCAACCTGTTCCTGCACGTCGGCGCGCCCGCGCCTGATGGCTACCATCCGCTGTGCAGCCTGATGGTGTTCGCCGATATCGGCGACCGGGTGGGCGTGACCGAGGCGCCGGGTTTCCGGCTGGGCGGACCTTATGGACCGGCCCTGGAGGGCGAGGGGGACAACCTCGTTCTGCGCGCCGCCCGCGCCCTGGCAGGGCGGCTGGGCGGTCGCGAGGTTCCTGGGCTGATCCTCGACAAGCGTTTGCCGGTGGCCGCGGGCCTGGGCGGCGGCTCCAGCGACGCTGGCGCGGCCTTGCGGCTGCTGCGCGAAGCCTGGGCGCCGGACCTGTCTGACAGAGACCTCGAAGCGGTGGCGGCCAGCCTTGGCGCTGACGGCGCGGCCTGCCTCTGGGGCCGGCCTGTGCTGGCTGAGGGGCGGGGAGAGCGGCTGTCGGCGGCGCCGGGCCTGCCGGTGATGGATGCGGTGCTGGTCAATCCGGGCGTCGCGGTCTCAACGCCTGCGGTCTATCGCGCTTTCGACGCTGCGGGGCGGTTCTCCGCCGTGACGCCGCCGCCGATGCCGGAAGCCTTCGAGAGCGTGGAGGAACTGGCCGGCTGGCTGGCCCAGACCCGCAATGACCTGGAGCCGCCGGCCCTGGCCCTGGCGCCCCAGGTCGCCGACGTGCTGGAAGTCCTGGCGGGCGAGCCCGAGACCCTGTTCGCGCGCATGTCGGGATCGGGCGCGACCTGCTTCGCCCTGTGCGCCGGAGACTATGAGGCCGAGACCCTAGCCGAGCGCCTGGAGGCGATGCGGCCGGACTGGTGGGTCGAACGGTGCCGCCTGGGCGGACCCTGGGCCTGATCTCCCAAATGAAAACGGGGGCCCCGAAGGACCCCCGCTCCCAACTCTCCAGTCTCACTTGGACTATTCGTGCAGGGCTTCGCCGTGCAGCGCGATGTCCAGGCCCTCCACTTCGGCTTCTTCGGAAACCCGAAGGCCGGTGGTGAACTTGCAGATCACCAGGATCACCAGGGTGGCGATGGCGGTCCAGGCCATGGTGATCACCACGCCCTTGGCTTGGGTCACGATGCTGTGGCCCTCGCCCAGGGAGTTGATCGACGGGTCGGCCAGGACACCGGTGAGCAGGGCCCCGGCGATGCCGCCGATGCCGTGCACGCCGAAGGCGTCGAGGCTGTCGTCGTACTTGAAGATCTTCTTCAGCCACACCGCGCCGACGTAGCAGACCGCGCCAGCGACGACGCCGATGATCAGCGCGCCTTGCGGGTTCACGAAGCCGGCGGCCGGGGTGATGGCGACCAGGCCGGCGACGGCGCCGGAGGCCAGGCCCAGCATGCCGGGCTTCTTGCGCTCGACCCACTCGACAACCATCCAGGCCAGGGCCGCAGCGGCGGTGGCGACTTGGGTGTTCAGCATGGCGGCGGCGGCGATGCCGTCAGCAGCCCATTCCGAACCGGCGTTGAAGCCGAACCAGCCCACCCACAGCAGCGAGGCGCCGATCATGGTGTAGACGAGGTTGGAAGGAGCCATGTTCTCCGAGCCGTAGCCCTTACGCTTGCCCATGAAGAGGGCGCACATCAGGCCCGCGACGCCGGCGTTGATGTGGACCACGGTGCCGCCCGCGAAGTCGAGGACGCCCATCTTGGACAGGAAGCCGCCGCCCCACACCCAGTGACAGACCGGGGCGTAGACGAAGATCGACCACAGGGTCATGAACAGCAGCATGCCCGAGAACTTCATACGCTCGGCGAAGGCGCCGGCGATCAGGGCCGGGGTGATGATCGCGAAGGTCATCTGGTAGACGATCCACAGCATCTCCGGCAGGCCCTTGGCCGCCGAGAACGCCGTCTCGGTGGTCACGCCGTTCAGGAAGAACACGTGGAAGCTGCCGATGTAGGCGTTCAGCGCTTCGTTCTCGTTGACGCCGAAGGCCAGGCTGTAGGTGAAGGCCATCCAGATCACCGTCACCAGGCAGGTGATGGCGAAGGACTGGGTCACCGTGGCGATGATGTTCTTGCGACGCACCATGCCGCCGTAGAACAGGGCCAAGCCCGGAATGGTCATCAGCAGGACCAGGGCGGTGGAGGTGAGGATCCACGCGGCGCCGGCCGAGTCGAGTTCGAGCTTGGCCTGGTGCGGCAGCAGGGCCGGACCCGCGGCTTCTTCGGTCGCGGCGGGCGCGGCCTCAGGCGCCGGAGCGGCCTCGGCAGGGGCCGGAGCCTCGGCCGCGGGCGCGGCGGCGGCCGGCGGGGCCTCCTGGGCTAGGGCCGGAGCAGCCAGCGGCGCTCCCAGCATGGCGGCAGCGAAGGCGAGCCCCGCAAACCTCTTAAGTGCGAATGATTTCATGTGATTATCCCCTTGTCCCGATGTGTCCGCTGCGCCGCGTCAGAGCGCGGCCGTGCCGGACTCGCCGGTCCGAATGCGCACGGCGTCCTCGACGTTGAGGACGAAGATCTTGCCGTCCCCGATCTTGCCCGTGGCGGCGGCGGCCTTGACCGCTTCGACCGCCTTGGCCGCGGCGCTGTCGTCGACAACCGCCTCGAGCTTCACCTTCGGCACGAAGTTCACCTGGTACTCAGCGCCCCGGTAGATCTCCGTCTGGCCCTTCTGACGGCCGTAGCCCTTCACTTCCGAGACCGTCAGGCCTTCGACGCCGGCGGCGACAAGCGCTTCGCGCACGTCGTCCAGCTTGAAGGGTTTGACGATCGCCATGATCAATTTCATCCGCTCGCTCCCACGCGGCTCTGATGTGTCCGCGCCCGTGAATTTTCCCGTCCGCCATCGGAAGGAGGCCCCCGACAACACGGCGACGCTAGCGAGGGCCGGCCCGGGAAGCCGCGTGCGGTAAGGAATGATCAAGGAAAAGACGGCAGGCGCCTAAGAACGCGCCATAACCGCCCTTCGCCGCCCTCGAAATGTGCAGATTGCCCCTCCGGGGGGCGGGGCGTGGCGCCCAAACCCGTGGCGCCGTCATCAGGGCGCCCAAGTTTCGGGATCAAGTGTCCCTAGGCGACCCTGAACGGGCGCGGCGTCATTGACAGGGGCGCCGGGCCTGGCGCACGGCCTCGTCCGCATCTCCCCTTGCGAGGATTTTTATGTACCTGACCCGTTCCCTGATCGCCGGCGCCGCCCTGGCCCTGACCGCCGGCGCCGCGTTTGCTCAAGTTCCCGCCGCCGCGCCCGCGCCCGCCGCCGCGCCGGCCCCGGTGGTCGCCGCCTGCGATGCGGTCGACACCCTGAAGGCCTCGGGTCAGTTCACGATCTTCCTCAAGGCGACCGACGCCACCAATCTCACGGCCTTCATCAAGGCCAACAAGGCCGAGACCATCTTCGCGCCCACCGACGCCGCCTTCGCCGCCCTGCCGGCCGGCGAGCTTGACCGCATCATGGCCCAGCCGGCCCGCGCGGAACTGCAGAAGCTGCTGATCTACCACATGATCAACGCCAAGGTTCCGAGCTCGGAATTCAAGGGCGCCGTGCGCCAGGCCCCGACCATGGCCGGCCTGCCGGTGGAACTCGACGGCGGCGAAACGCTTAAAGTCAACGACGCCGCCATCGTTCAGCCCGATGTGCTCGTCTCGAACGGCGTCATCCACGTGATCGACAAGGTGCTGTCGCCGGCCAAGGCGCCCGCGCCCGCCGCCAACTAGCTGGAGCCCGCAGGTTTTCGTCTTCGGGCTCCGCCAATAGGAGCAACGAAGATGAAAACCCGGCTTTTCCTCACCGCCGCTGTGATGTCGGTCCTGGCCTGCGCCGCCCACGCCCAGACCGCGACCGACCCGCAAAGCCAGCCCAGCGCCGCGCCCGCGCCGAACGTGGCGGGTCCTGGCCAGCCCGGCATGCCCGCGCATGACGCCCAAGGCGATGCTGTGATGGGCGGCGCTGTGGCGAACCCGCCGATGGATCCGGCCATGGGCGCGCCGTCCGCGATGGGGGCGGGGGCGGACGTCGCCGCCACGGTGACCACGACCACCGTCACCAACGGTCCCATCGCCGATACGCCGGAGAACCGGGCCAAGTACGGCCAGCCGATGTCGCGGGCCGGGAAGGCCTCGAAGGCGCGCGGCAACTAAGCCTCAGCCCGCGCCCGCGCGGCGTCAGGGATGCTTGAGTCGGAGGTCGGCGGGCCCTATGGTCCGCCGACTTTTTTTGCGCCCGCGAACAAACACCTCATGTCTTCCGAAAAGCCGCTCTCGTTTCAGGGCCTTATCCTGAAACTTCATGACTATTGGAGCCGTCAGGGCTGCGTGATTCTGCAGCCGCATGACGTTGAGGTGGGCGCGGGTACGCTCCACCCGGCGACGGTGCTGCGCGCCCTGGGCCCGAAGCCCTGGCGGGCGGCCTACGTCCAGCCCTCGCGCCGTCCGGGCGACGGCCGCTATGGCGAGAACCCGAACCGGCTGCAGCACTATTACCAGTACCAGGTGATCCTGAAGCCGAACCCGGAGAACCTTCAGGAGCTCTATCTGGGCTCGCTGGACGCCATCGGCCTGGACACCCGCCTGCACGACATCCGCTTCGTCGAGGATGACTGGGAGAACCCGACCGTGGGCGCCTGGGGCCTGGGCTGGGAAGTCTGGTGCGACGGGATGGAAGTCACCCAGTACACCTATTTCCAGCAGGTCGGCGGCCTGGACGTCTCGCCGGTGGCCGGCGAGCTGACCTACGGGCTTGAGCGCCTGGCCATGTACATCCAAGGCGTGAACCACTTCACCGAGCTGGCCTTCAATGATCCGGACGGCCCGGCCCCGATGACCTATGGCGAGGTGTTCCTGGAGAACGAGCGCCAGCAGTCGGAAGCCAACTTCCACCTCTATGATGTCGACACCTTGAAGCGTCAGTTCGAGGACATGGAGCGCCAGGCGCCGGAGATCCTCAAGGGCAGGGGGCCGCAGGGCCAGATCACCGTGCTGCCCGCCTATGATCTGGTGCTGAAGGCCAGCCACCTGTTCAACCTGATGGACGCCCGCGGCGCGATCGCCGTGGCCGAACGCCAGAGCTATATCGGCCGCATCCGCGACCTGACCAAGATGTGCGCCGAAGCCTGGGTCGCGAACGAAGGCGGGAACGCTTAAGTCATGCCCCAGCTTCTGATCGAACTGTTCTCTGAAGAGATCCCCGCCCGCATGCAGGCCCAGGCCGCGCGGGACTTCGAGCGCATGGCGCGCGACCGGCTTGCGGCCCAGGGGCTGCTGCCCGAGGCCCTGACCACCTTCGCCGGGCCGCGACGCCTGACCCTGGTGGCCGAAGGCCTGCCCGCCGCCCAGGGCGACCGGCACGAGGAGCTGAAGGGCCCCAAGGTCGGCGCGCCGGACCAGGCCATCGACGGCTTCCTGCGCAAGACCGGCCTGACCCGCGATCAGCTGACCCAGAAGGATGGTGTGTGGTTCGCCCACATCCACCGCGCCGGCCGCCCGACGCCGGAGATCGTCGCCGAGATGGTCGAGGAGATTGTCCGCACCTTCCCGTGGCCGAAGTCGATGACCTGGGGCTATGGCGCGCTCCGCTGGGTCCGGCCGCTGAAGCGCATCCTGTGCGTCTTTGACGGCGAGGTGGTGCCGTTCTCCATCGACGGCATCGAGGCCGATGACACCAGCGAAGGCCACCGGTTCATGGGTTCGGCCCAGCCGTTCAAGGCCCGCAATTTCGACCAGTACGCCGAGGGGCTGGAAAAGCACTTCGTGGTGCTGGATCCCGAGAGCCGGCGGACCAAGATCCTGGAGCAGGCCAAGACCCTGTGCTTCGCCCGCAACCTGGAGCTCGTCGACGACGACGGGCTGCTGGACGAGGTGAGCGGCCTGGCTGAATGGCCGACCCCGGTGCTGGGCGAGATGGACCCGGCTTTCCTGGACCTGCCGCCGGAAGTGATCCGCACCTCGATGCGGACCCACCAGAAGTACTTCGCGGTGCGTGACCCGGCGACCGGCAAGCTGGCCGCCAACTTCGTCACCGTGGCCAATATCGAGGCCGGCGATGGCGGCAAGGCCATCGCGGCGGGTAATGCGCGGGTGCTGTCCGCGCGCCTGAACGACGCCCGCTTCTTCTGGGACGAAGACCGCAAGGTGAAGCTCGCCGACCGCCTGGAGAAGCTGAAGGGCGTCACCTTCCACGCCAAGCTGGGCACGCTTTATGAGCGGGTGGAGCGGATCACGGCGCTCGCCGGCGAACTGGCGCCGCTGCTGGGCGCAGACGCCGAGGCCGCGAAGCAGGCCGGCCGACTGTGCAAGGCCGACCTGGTCACCGGCATGGTGGGCGAGTTCCCCGAACTGCAGGGCCTGATGGGCGGCTACTACGCCGCCGCCGAGGGACTGCCGGCCCCGGTCGCCGAGGCGATCCGCGACCACTACAAGCCCCAAGGCCCGACCGACGAGACCCCGGTCGCGCCGGTGGCCCGGGCGTTGGCCCTGGCGGAGAAGTTGGACACCCTGGTCGGCTTCTTCGCCATCGACGAAAAGCCGACCGGCTCCAAGGATCCCTACGCCCTGCGCCGCGCCGCGCTGGGTGTGATCCGCATCGTGCTGGAAGGCGGTCTGCGCCTGTCCCTGCGCGAGGTGTTCGCCAAGGCTCAAGCCCTGCTGGCGGTGAAGCGCGAGGGGACCACCGACGACCTGCTTGCCTTCTTCATTGACCGCCTGAAGGTCGCGCTGCGCGACCGCGGTCTTCGCCATGACCTGGTGGAAGCCGCCGTCGAAGGCGACGACGACCTGGGCCGGATCGTCGCGCGGGTGGAAGCCCTGTCGAGCTTCCTGGCCACCGAGGACGGAACGAACCTGCTGGCCGGCTACAAGCGGGCGGGCAACATCCTCAAGGCGGAAGAGAAGAAGGGCGCCCTGCCGAGCGGCGCGCCGGTGGAAATGGCCGGGGCTCCGGCGCAGGAGACCGCGCTCGTCGCCGCAATTTCCCTTGCGGAACCCGAAGTGGCGCGTGCATTGCAGCATGAGGACTTCGCAGGCGCCATGCGTGCCCTGTCGGGAATGCGGACCTCTGTGGACGCCTTCTTCGAAGGGGTGCTGGTGAATTCTGAGGTCGCGGCGGAACGTGAGAACCGCCTTCGGCTTCTGGCTCAGGTCCGTGACGCCATGGGTAAGGTGGCGGACTTCAGTCTGGTGAACGGCTAGGAGAATATGACGATGTCGACCGATACGCTTTCCAAGTCGCGTTGGGTCTATTCGTTCGGGGGCGGCGGCGCTGATGGCGACGCCTCCATGAAAAACCTGCTGGGCGGCAAGGGGGCGAACCTCGCCGAGATGTCGTCCCTGGGCCTGCCGGTGCCGCCGGGCTTCACCATCACCACTGAGGCCTGCGTCCACTACTACGCCAATGGCCGCTCCTATCCGGCCGAGCTGGCCGAACAGGTGAAGGCCGGCCTGGCCAAGGTCGAACAGGTCACCGGCAAGGTGTTCGGCGACGCCAAGAACCCGCTGCTGGTGTCGGTGCGCTCAGGCGCCCGGGCCTCCATGCCCGGCATGATGGACACCGTCCTCAACCTGGGCCTCAACGACCAGACGGTGGCCGGCCTGGCCGACCTGGCGGGCGACCGCCGCTTCGCCTTCGATTCCTATCGCCGCTTCATCCAGATGTATTCGAATGTGGTCCTCGACCTGGACCACCACATGTTCGAGGAAATCCTCGACGAGCATAAGGACCGGCTGGATGTCTATGTGGACACCGGCCTGACCGCCGAGAACTGGGAAGCGGTCGTCACCGACTACAAGGCGCTGGTCGAGCGTGAGCTGGGCAAGCCCTTCCCGCAGGACCCGCAAGAGCAGCTGTGGGGCGCCATCGGCGCCGTGTTCGCCAGCTGGATGAACGAGCGGGCCAAGTTCTATCGCCGCATGCACGACATCCCGGAAAGCTGGGGCACGGCCGTGAATGTGCAGTCGATGGTGTTCGGCAACATGGGCGACAGCTCCGCCACCGGCGTGGCCTTCACCCGCAATCCCTCGACCGGTGAAGCGCGCCTCTATGGCGAGTTTCTGATCAACGCCCAGGGCGAGGACGTGGTGGCCGGCATTCGCACGCCCCAGGCCCTGACCCGCGCCGCCCGCGAGGAGATGGGTGAGAAGGCGCCGTCCATGGAAGAGGCGCTTCCGGAGGTCTTCACCCAGTTCAAGTCCGTCGTCGAGAAGCTGGAGCAGCACTATCGCGACATGCAGGACATCGAGTTCACGGTCGAAAAGGGCCGGCTCTATATGCTGCAGACCCGCAACGGGAAGCGGACCGCCAAGGCGGCGCTGAAGGTTGCGGTGGACCTGGCCAGCGAAGGCCTGATCACCAAGCAAGAGGCGGTGATGCGGGTGGAGCCCGGCAGCCTCGACCAGCTGCTGCACCCGACCATCGACCCGACCAGCGCCCGTGACGTGATCACCGCCGGCCTGCCAGCCTCGCCCGGCGCGGCGACCGGCAAGGTGGTGTTCGATAGCGACGAGGCCGAGCGTCTGGGCGCGGCCGGTGAGGCCGTCATCCTGGTCCGCGACGAGACCAGCCCGGAAGACATCCACGGCATGCACGCCGCCCGCGGCATCGTCACCGCCCGGGGCGGCATGACCAGCCACGCCGCCGTCGTCGCCCGCGGCATGGGCCGGCCTTGCGTCTCCGGCGCCGGCGAGATCCAGATCTATGAAGCCAAGGGCGAGTTCCGCGCCCGCGGCCGGGTGTTCAAGGCCGGTGACATCATCACCATCGACGGCTCCAAGGGCGAAGTCCTGGCCGGCACGGTGAAGATGATCGAACCCGAGCTGTCGGGTGACTTCGCCACCCTTATGACCTGGGCCGACCAGGTGCGCCGCCTGAAGGTCCGCGCCAACGCCGAGACCCCGCTGGACGCCCGCACCGCCCGCCAGTTCGGCGCCGAGGGGATCGGGCTTTGCCGCACCGAACACATGTTCTTCGACGGTGACCGGATCGCGGCCGTCCGCGAGATGATCCTGGCCGACGATGAGGCCGGGCGCCGTGCGGCGCTCGCCAAGATCCTGCCGATGCAGCGCGCCGACTTCGTCGAGCTGTTCACGATCATGGAAGGGCTGCCGGTCACCATCCGCCTGCTCGACCCGCCGCTGCACGAGTTCCTGCCGCACACCGAGGAGGACCTGGTCCAGGTCGCCAAGGCCACCGGCCTGAACGCCGAGAAGCTGATGCGCCGGGCCAAGGAGCTGCATGAGACCAACCCCATGCTCGGCCACCGCGGCTGCCGCCTGGGCGTCTCGTACCCGGAAATCTACGAGATGCAGGTCCGCGCCATCTTTGAGGCGGCCTGCGAAATCGTGGCCAGCGGCAAGGCCGCGCCGATCCCAGAGATCATGCACCCCCTCGTCGCCAAGGGCGAAGAGATGCGCTACCTGCGCCAGCTCACTGACCGCACCGCCAAGCAGGTGCTGGAGGAAAAGGGCCAGACCATCGAGTACATGGTCGGCACCATGATCGAGCTGCCGCGCGCCGCCATCCGCGCCGGCGACCTGGCCGAGAACGCCGAGTTCTTCTCGTTCGGCACCAACGACCTGACCCAGACCACCTTCGGCATCAGTCGTGACGACTCCGGCCGGTTCCTGAACGCCTATATCGACAAGGGCATCTTCGAAAAGGATCCCTTCGTCAGCCTGGACCAGGAAGGTGTGGGCGACCTGATCCGCATCGCCGCCGAGCGCGGCCGCGTGGTGCGTCCGGGCGCCAAGATGGGCATCTGCGGTGAGCATGGCGGCGACCCGGCCTCGATCAGCTTCTGCGAAGAGGTCGGCCTCGACTATGTGAGCTGCTCGCCCTTCCGGGTGCCGATCGCCCGCCTGGCCGCGGCCCAGGCCGCCATCGGCGAACGCGAGAAAGATCGGTGACCGAACCCGCCGCCCCGACCAAGGCTCAGCCGCTGAAGGCTCAGGCCCTGGGCGCCGGGGCGGTGGCCGCGACGGCGCTCGGCGTCGTCGCCCTGGGCGTTGTCAGCTTCGGGATCCTCAACATCGGGCGCATGGCCATCGGCCGGCTGACCGTCGGCCGGGTGAAGCTGAAGAGCCTTGAGGTCGAGGAGCTGACGGTGCGTCAGCTCAACGTGCTGGAGCGGTAGCCGCCCTCGCCGAAATGAGCGGACGTGGAGCCTAAGGCTTCATCCCGATCGTCCGGTCCGGTGCGCCGGCCGCGTCGAAGTAGGGCGTCTTTCCCACAAGCTGGTAGTCCAGCCGCGTGGTGAACCCGTTGGCGGCCGGCTTTGATGTGAGGCTGCGGGCCTTGAACTTGCGCGGCTTGCCGTCCGCCTCCAGGGCCTCGCCCAGCACGCGGCCAGTGGCCTTGCCCTTGGCCTTCAGGTCGATCTCCAGAACCTTCGCCAGCGTGATGGCCAGGTCGGCGTTGCTGACCGGGGCGGGGTCGACGAAGCCGGCTTTGAAGTCCGGGCCGATGGCGGCCATGAAGTTGTGGGTGTCCTGCCGGCTCAAGGCGCCGTGGATGCCCTGGCCTTGGCTCAGGTCGGTGTCCGCCACCTCCGCCCCGCAGACCTCGGGTCGGTCGCAGCCGGTGGAGAAGCTTCGGAAGCTGATGGTGATGGCCGGCGTCGGCGTCCGCGCCGCCCCGGTCAGGCCCACCTTGCTCAGCGGCAGGGCGCCGGGGATCGGTCCCAGGTCGTCGCGGACGAACAGGGCCCCGACATAGTCCTGGGTGGTCAGGTGGGCGACGATCCGCTGAGCGAGCACCTTGGTGTCCGGCCCTGGCAAGTAGATGTGCTCCGCCCCGCCATTGGGGGCCAGGATGATGGTCGGCGCCTTGGGATCGCCGCCCAGGAGGGCGCCGCCGCGCGGGTGCTGGCCGGCCTCTGGCTTCAGGGCCGCGCCCCGGGCGTCGAACAGGGGCAGGTCCAGCGCCTTGGCCAGGTCGATAGCCGGGAAGCCAGGCGGCAGCTGGCCGGGCGCGACATCCGGATAGGCGAGGGTCGCGGCGTAGCTGGTCTGGCTGGCCTTGGAGGTGACGGAAACGCCGTGGTCGGCGGTGACCACCACATTGGTCGCGCCGGCCAGCCCCTGGTCCGCCAGGGCCTTGCGCAGGGCGCCCAGGTCGTCGGAGGCGTTGCGGATGGCGGCCAGGCTGGTGGGGCCGTTCACGCCCGGGACCAGCTGGTTCAGGCTGTCGCCCTGATTGTGCTGGGTGCCGTCCGGGTCACGGGACCAGAAGATGATGACAAAGGGTTTGCCGGTGGCCTTGAAGCGCGGCAGCAGCACCTCGCGCGCGACGGCGACGAACCAGTCCTGCTGGGCCTTGTTAGTGATCATCGTGCCAGGCGTCTTCCAGTCGCCTTGGCGGGCGTTCTCCTCACGGCCGGGCGGCTTGTCCGGCAGGCCAGCGGCCTTGATCGCGGCGATCACGTCGGCGGGCAGGGGGAAGCCGCCCGGGCGGCCCGTGCTGTCGTCGAACACCAGGGTGGCGGTCCCGTCCCGGGCGGTGACGTCCTGGATGGCGGCGGGGCCAAGCTTGCCCAGCACCGCGGTCTGGAACCCCTGGGCGCGGGCGGCGGCCAGCAGGCTGTCCTCGTTGAGGTAGTTGCCCTCGAACCGCGCGTTCATGTGGCCCAGGGTGGCGTCATTCTCCAGCGCCGCCAGCAGGGCGCCGTCGGCGAAGCCCTCGCCCACATAGAGGGTGTTGCCGAAATTGCCGGTGTCGCCCAGCCGGTGACCGGTGGCGATCACCGAGGCGTTGGCCGTGGTCACGGTCGGGAATAGCGAGTGGCTGTTGCGGAAGTCCACACCATCGCGGCGCACGGCCTGCAGGTCCGGCGCGGTCGTCTCGTCGACGATCTGTGACCGCAGCGCGTCGGCGACGAACAGCACCAGGTTATGCGGCTGGGCGAAGGCCGGGCCGGCGAAGAGCAGGGCGGCGAGAAGGACGCCGCGTCCGAGGCGCATCATCAGCTCAGTACCGCCAGCTCGTCAGGTCAGCCCCGGCCGGCGCCGTCTTGGCGATGCGGTCCATGATCTTGGGGACGTAGAAGGTGTTGTAGTGCAGGCGGGAATAGGCGTTGGACTGGGTGTGGTCGCCGTTCCAGCAGTGCTCGGCCTTGTGGCCATAGTCGACCTCGCCGCCCCAGGCCGGATTGGTCAGGCTCTCTAGGGTGTCCTGGGCGTAGTAGACGGCGTTATTCAGAAAGTAGTTGTCGCCCAGGCCCACATAGATGTGCAGCTTGCCGGCCACCTTCGGCCCCAGGGTCGCCCAGTCGCGCTTGAGGATGTAGGTCAGGTCGTAGTTCTCGCGCCAATAGGCGGCGACCTTGGGATCGATCTCGCCGGTCAGCTTGTCCCAGATGGGGGCCGGATAGCCGTCCGGGCCTTGTGGGCCATAGACCGCCTGCCAGATGTCGTACTGGCCGCCTGAGCGGCCTTTGTCGCCCAGCACCAGCTCCTGGTAGTTGCTGTCGCGTTGGGTGGCGAAGATGTCGCCCAGATAGTTGCGCACCGCGGGACGCTCGACGTCCTGGGCCGCGCCCTTCAGGACATAGGCGTTGGTGTCCTTGTAGAGGTTGATGACGGTGTAGGCGCGGAAGTCGATGGGATCCGGACAGGCCGCGAAGGCCCCGTTGTACATCTCCGGATAGAACACCTGGGTCGCCATGGCCTCCCAGCCGCCGGTGGAGCCGCCATAGGTGAAGCGGGCCCAGCCTTGGCCCAGGCCCCGGAACTGCTTCTCGATGGCCGGGATCAGCTCCTTGTTGATGGCGTCGCCATAGGGGCCGAGGTTGGCCGAGTTCACCGCATAGCTATCGTCATAGTACGGATTGGCGTGGTCGATCTGGATCACCAGGAAGCGCGGGAAGTCCGGCGAGATCCACTTCTGGTAAAAGGCGTAGGCCTCCTGCTGCTGGATGCGGTTGTAACCCTCCAGGTGGAAGCGCTCGGAATAGTCGGGCTTCAGGTCGGGGTCCGGCGGCGTGGTGCGGAAGCCGTCGATGTCGTCCGGGAAGTGGCCGTGATAGACCATCAACGGATAGCGCGCCTTCGGATGGTCGGCGAAGCCCTTGGGGATCAGCACGTGGGCCCGCAGATAGGTGGGCCTCCCCCAGTACTTGCTCAAAAGCTCACTCTTGATCCGGACATGCTTGATCCACTCGGTGTCCGGCTTGTCGGCGATGGGCGGGTTGATCTTGTCCAGGGTGATGGCGATGCGTCCGCCCTGGGCAGGATCGACGTGCACGCGCACGGGCGTTGAATAGTTGTTGCCTGGCTTGTCGGCCCACTGCTGGCCTTCGCCCCGATCCGGCGGCAGCTTGACCACTGACCCGTCCGAACGGCGGTAGGTCTCATAGCGGTTGAACACCGCCTGGACGGTGTAGTCGCCGGGCTTCAGCGACGACAGCTTGCGGGCCGGCCAGCCAAAGGCGGTGTCGTCGAAGACCGCCGGCTGGCCGGGCTTCAGGCCATCGACGGTCAGGCCGAACATGAAGGGCGAGTTCAGCGCCGTCTCGCCGCTGACCTGGCGGCGCGGCTCGCCCTCAGCCTTGGTTGAGAACATCAGCACCACGCGGCCGTCCGACGGCGCAGCGTCCTTGGGCAGGTCCACGGTCACGGTGAAGGGGGCCGCCGCCGCGGCCTGGGCCGCCAGGGCGAAGATCGCCGTCAACAAGAAGCGCCGCATCGCCCAGGTCCCTCCATCTGCGAGGGCTCATTTGGCGCAGGGCCGGGGAGGGGCGCAACCGCCAAGGCGGGGCGCTGGCCGATTGCGCCCCGGCGCCCAAGCGGCGGGCGCTGGCTTGCCGGCTTTTAACCTGACAAGCCGGGTGAATTCTGGCCTGTTCGCTCTCAAGTAGACTTCAAGGGGGATGGGCATGGCCCAGTTTGATCCGGCCGCGGCGACGCAGGCCTATCTGGCGGTGCTGACGCCCGCCCAGCACGCCAAGGCGCAGGCCTATACTCAGGGCGGCCATTGGCTGCTCCTGTGGGGCACGCTCGTTGCGGTGGCGGTGGCCTGGCTGGTGCTCCGCTCCGGCGTGCTGGTGAAGGTGCGCGACGGCATCGAAAAGGGCGCGCCCAAGCCGGTGCGGGTCGCCCTTGCTGTGCTGATCGTCGACGCCGTGTTGGAGATGATCCTCAGCCTGCCCTGGAGCGTCTATTCCGACTGGTGGCGGGAAAAGGCCTATGGCCTGACCAGCCAGCCCTTCGGCGGATGGCTGGGGGAGCAGCTGCTGTCGGCTGTGATCTTCATTCCCATCACCACCCTGCTGATGCTGGGGCTCTACGCCCTGATGCGGCGCGCGCCCAAGACCTGGTGGCTGTGGGGCTCCGGCGTGGTGGCGGCCTTCTTCGTGGTGGCGATGATTCTGGCGCCGGTGTTCATCATGCCGCTGTTCAACGACTACAAGCCAGCCCCGCCTGGACCGGTGCGTGACGAGGTGGTCGCCATGGCCGCCAAGGTCGGCGTGCCGGCGGACAAGATCTTCATCTATGACGGCTCCAAGCAGTCCAACCGCTACACGGCCAATGTCGCCGGGATCGGCGCCACCGCCCGGATCGCCATGAGCGACGTGATGTTCAAGAAGGACGCCGACCTCGCCGAGGTACGGGGCGTCGTGGGCCACGAGATGGGCCACTATGTGCGCGGCCACATCTTCATCTTCGCGGGCATGTACGCCGCCATGGCCCTGGTGGCCTTCTTCCTCGTCGACCGCCTGTTCGCGCCCGTTGCGCGGCTGCTGGGCGCCAAGGGTGTGCGGGGCGTCGCCGATCCGGCCGGCTTCCCGGTGATCGGGATCATGCTGGCGGTGCTGGGCCTGCTGGCGACGCCGCTGCAGGTGTCCATCACGCGGATCGGCGAGTCCGACGCCGACACCTTCTCGCTGGAGAACTTCAACGAGCCCGACGGCCTGGCCAAGGCGCTGGTGAAGACCATCGAGTACCGGGCGGCGACGCCGTCGAAGCTGGAGGAGATCCTGTTCTACGACCACCCGTCTGTCGGCGGCCGGGTGCGCAAGGCCATGGACTGGAAGGCCGCCCAGATGCAGGTCGATGCGGTGAAGTAGGGGGAGGTCCTCCCCCACGGGGGGAGGTGGCCTCCCCGGGACCGACCGAAGGTCGGCCCGAGGGTAAACTCCGGGCCGGAGGGGGCCGCTTGCGTCGGCAAGCGGCTGCCGCGCCCGCTACCTTCGCCGGCGCGCCGGCCCCCTCAGCGCCTTCGGCGCAGCTCCCCTAGAAGGGGAGCTGCTGGAGCGATCAGCGCTTCTTCACGAACACCGTGCCGGCGGAGTAGCCGGCGCCGAAGGAGCAGATCAGGCCGGTCTCGCCGGGGGCGAAGCCGTCATTGGCCGTATGGAAGGCGATGATCGAGCCGGCCGACGAGGTGTTGGCGTACTCGTCCAGGATGATGACGTTCTCTTCCGGGCTCGGGTCGCGGCCCAGCACCTTGCGGCCGATCATGTCGTTCATGTTGATATTGGCCTGGTGCAGCCACAGCCGCTTCAGGGCCTTGGGATCGAGGCCCAGGTCGCCGGCGTGGTCGACGATCATCTCCGAGACCATCGGCACCACCTCGCGGAACACCTTGCGGCCTTCCTGGATGAACAGCTTGTCCGGCGCGCCGATTCCTTCCGGAGCCGTGCGGTTCAGGAAGCCGAAGTTGTTGCGGATGTTGTTGGAGAACACGGTCTTCAGCCGGGTCCCCAGGATGTCCCAGCCCTGGCCGGGCGCGGCGTCTTCAGCCCGCTCGACGATCACGGCGGTGGCCACATCGCCGAAGATGAAGTGGCTGTCGCGGTCGCGGAAGTTCAGGTGGCCGGAGGTGATCTCCGGATTGACCATCAGGACCGCGCGGGCCGAGCCGGTGGCGATGTAGTCGGCGGCGGTCTTGATGCCGAAGGTCGCCGAGGAACAGGCGACGTTCATGTCGTAGCCGAAGCCATCGATGCCCAGGGCCTGCTGTATCTCGATGGCCATGGCCGGATAGGCGCGCTGCATGTTGGAGGCGGCGCAGATCACGGCGTCGATCTGGCTGACATCCTTGCCCCAGCGAGCGATGGCGTCGCGCGCGGCGGCCACGCCGATCTCGGCGAGGATGGAGATCTCCTCGTTCGGGCGCTCGGCGATCACCGGGCGCATGATCTCGGGGTCGACGATGCCGGACTTGTTCACGACGTGGCGCGACTTGATGCCCGACGCCTTGACGATGAACTCGACGGAGGAGGGGGTCAGGGCGGCGACCTGGCCGGCCTCGATCGCCTCGGCGTTGGCGGCGTTGAAGCGCTCCACATAGGTGTTGAAGGCTTCCACCAGCTCGGCGTTGGAGACGCTTTCCGGCGGAGTGTAGAGGCCGGTGGCGGCGATGACGGCGTGATGCAAGGCGAAGGCTCCAGCGCTTGGCCCCGACGTGGCGGGGACTTCGAAGCGGCGTTGATACCACGGCTGTGGTCACAGTCAGCCGCCTTGTGACGCCGAAACAACCCGCGCCGGGCGCCACAAAATGACCTTGAGCTGTCGTCGAACCGCCCTTGCTGCGCCGCGTTTGAGGACGATCCAGAGGTCGCTGGGGTGCTGACCCAAGAGTACGGAGTACAAAAAATGAAAACTCTCATCGCCACCGCCGCGGCCGGCGCCTTCGCCGCGACCCTCGCTCCCGCCATGGCTTCGGCCCAGGACATGACCCCGACCGGCTACGGCACGCTGGGTTACGCCGCCTCCAGCGCCGACGGCGTGAACCTCGGCGCCATCCAGGGCCGCCTGGGCGCCCGCTTCGGACAATATCTCGGCGTCGAGGGCGAGGCCGCCTTTGGCGTGGATGACGACAAGACCTATGTCGCCGGCGTGCCGGTGAAGGTGGAAGAAAAGCACCAGCTCGCCGCCTACGGCGTGGGCTACCTGCCGGTGGCGCCCAATGCTGACCTGTTCGTCCGCGCCGGCTACGGCACGACCAAGCTCAAGGCCTCCGCGGCCGGGACCTCGGCCAGTGATGATGGCGAGTCCTGGAACTATGGCGTCGGCGGCCAGTACTTCTTCGACGACAAGAACGGCGTGCGTGCGGACTACACCCGCCACGACTTCAAGGACTCCAGCACCGACGCCAACACCTGGTCGGTGTCCTACGTCCGCAAGTTCTAGACCTTCGGCTTATGGTCCGGGCCCCGACCGAGGGCCTGGGCCGCGGGTCGCTCCCCAGCGCCCACCCAACGAGGCCGGCCCTCCCCCCAGCCGCGTCCTCGCTTTTCGGTCCGGCCCCTGTTCCCTGCCCGGGACAGGGGCCTTTTCTTTGCCGGGCCCACAAACAAAAAACCCCCCGCCGTCGCCGGCGGGGGGCCTTGTCCGTCGAGGTGACGGAACTGGGACTTAGTACTTCAGACGCAGGGTCATGCCGTAGGTCCGCGGCGCGGACGGGAAGGCGCCGATCGAACCCGACTGGTAGGTCGCGTCGTAGGCCACTTGGTAATAGTGCTCGTCGGTGAGGTTTTGGCCCCACAGCTCGACGCTCCACTTGTCGTCCTGCTGGCCGAGGCTCAGGCGGGCGTTCCACAGGGTGAAAGCTTCCTGGGTCTTCAGCGGGTTCAGGTCCGAACCGGTGTTGTAGGCCGAGGTGTACTTGGCCGACAGGCTGGCCTTACCGACCAGGTTCTCGCCGATGTCGTGCTGGTAGGCGACCGCCAGCGAACCCGACCACAGCGGCGCGAAGGACAGGCGCGAGCCCGGCAGGCGCGAGGTGGCGCCCAGAACCGCACGGTCCTTCTCGGTGTAGCTGGTTTCGGAGTAGGTCACGCCGCCCTGCAGGGTCAGGCCCTGGATCGGGAAGAACATGAAGTCGGCGTCCACGCCCTGCGAGATCACTTCCGGCACCGAGATGACGGTGAAGACCAGGCCGTTGTAGGCGTTCAGCTGGAAGTCCGTGTACTTCTGATAGAACACGGTGCCGTTCAGCAGCAGGCGACGGTCGAACAGGGTCGACTTCACGCCCACTTCGTACGAGTCGGCCGATTCCTTGGCGAAGTCGGTCTTGGTGATCGGCTTCAGCGAGGTCGCCGAGCCAGCGGCGTAGGTGTAGGCCAGACGGTCCAGGTTGAAGCCACCGGCCTTGTAGCCACGGGCGTACGACACGTAGGTCATCAGTTCCGGGCTGAAGCGGTAGGCGGCCTTGATGGTGCCGGTCAGGGCGCCTTCAGACAGGTCCTGGCTGGCGGTCAGGTTGGTGAAGTTCGGGTTCTGGTAGGTCTGGCAGACCGCGTTGATCAGAGCCGCCGGCAGCGGCTTGGCCGCGAGCGTGGCGCAGCCCTTGCCGCCGTCGGTGTTGCCGTAGAACGCGTCCACACCCTTGTTTTCCCAGGTGTAGCGGATGCCGCCGGTCACTTCGAGTTGGTCGGTGACCTTGTAGGAGGCGTTACCGAACAGAGCGAAGGACTGTTCGCTTTGGTTGTACTGGTCACGTTGGCCTTGGCCGTTGGCGAAGGTCGTGCCCGCGGCATTGCCGGTCAGCTGGGAGACCAGCGCGCCGTTGGTGCCGCTGGACAGCAGCAGGCCGACGAACTTTTCGAAGTCAGCGCCGTACAGGGTGCCGACCTTCGAGGTCAGGTCTTCCTTGGTGAAGAACGAACCGACGGTCCAGTTCAGCTTCTCGCTCGACCCGGTCAGGCGCAGTTCCTGGCTGAAGGTCTTGAAGGCGGTGCCGGTCCAGCTCGGCGAGCTCCAGATGATGTCGGCGGTCGACAGATCGGATTCGGCGGCCGAATGGGTCTCGAACTCACGGTAGGCGGAGATCGAGGTCAGCTGCAGGGAGCCCAGATCATACTCGACTTCGGCGGAGACGCCCTTGTCGGTGATCTTCTTGCTGGTGCTGCGGTTGGCGTAGGCCTTGTAGCCATCGAAGTTGGCCGGATTGGCCACCGAGCCCGGGAAGGCGACGGCCATGATCTTGGTCACGCCGCCGTTCAGGACCTGTTCGGCCAGGCAGCAGTTCTCGTCGCGCTTGGTGTAGTCGGCCGAGAAGTTGATGCTGAGGTCTTCGGTCGGCTTCACCAGCACCTGGGCGCGGGCGCTCCAGTAGTTCTGGTCGTTGTCGTCGGTCTGGGTGCGGGGACCCGCGCCGGTCACGACGTCGATGAAGCCGTCGCGCTCACGACGGGTGATGAACAGGCGGCCAGCGACCTTGTCGTCGACCAGGGCGCCGGTGACGCCCGCCGACAGGGCCTTCAGGCCGTAGTTGCCGACTTCCAGGGCGCCGTCGGCGCCGAATTCGAAGTCAGGCTTCTTGGTGATGACGTTGATGACGCCGGCGGTGGCGTTCTTGCCGAACAGGGTGCCTTGCGGACCCTTCAGGACTTCGACGCGCTCCAGTTCGCCCAGGTCGCCGAAGCCGACGCCGTTGCGGGGACGGTACACGCCGTCGATCACAACGCCGACCGAGCTTTCCAGGCCGATGTTGTCACCGACGGTGCCGACGCCGCGGACGCGGGCGGTGGTGGAGGTCGAGCTGGTGGTCGAGGTGACGGTCAGGCCGGGGGTCAGGATCGTCAGATCCTTGATGTCGCGCACGCCGGCGGCGCGCAGCGTGGAGCCGCTGACCGTGGTGACCACGATCGGAACATCCTGCAGGTTCTGGGTGCGCTTCTGGGCGGTGACGACGATTTCGTCGACGGTGGCCGGAGCCTCCTGCGCCTGGGCGGCGGCGGCCCACAGAATGGAAACCAGCGCCACGGGCGCTGCGCTCGCGATAAGCCGAGCCTTGGACATGAGAAATCTCCCTAAAATGCTCGTTGGTCCGCATAGACGGGGAGGACTGCGAACCCGAGCCGGTGGCGCTTTAGGGGTGGTTCCGTTTCAGGAAAAGCGACGGCTGCAATGTCCCAAGGTAAATTGACCGAAGGGTGGGATTTTGGCCGCACATTTGATGTCGGCGTCAAAAATACTGCGACTTTCTGGCGTCTTTCCCTGCGTAATTTCACCGTAGACGAGCGTCTTCTGTCGACGCCGTCTAAATGACGCTGGCGTCAGATTTGGCGAGTCGCCGCTTGACGGGCGTGGTTCCTGGGGCCGAACCTCCGGGTTCGGAGGGGACCTCGTGCTCGACAAAGCCTATTTGATCCAGACCGCCGGCTCGGCCGCAGCGGTTGGGGTGCTGATCGCCATTGCCGCCTGGGCCAAGATCGCCAAGCCGGCGCCGCCGCTCAATGAAGCGCGCGCCCGCGCCCTGTTGCAGGACGAGTTCCCCGGCCGCCAGGTGGACCGTCTGTGGGTCGCCAATGACGGCCGCGGCGCCCTGGCCCGCTCGGGGGCTTCGGCCCTGATCCTGTGCGAAGTCGGCGACGGCTATGTGGCGCGCCACATTCCCTGGGCGCAAGCCCTGTCCTCGACCTTTCGGGACGGTGTGCTGAAGCTCGACCTGGGCGACGTCGCCGCGCCGCGCGCGCGGCTGGCCTTCGACAACTGGCCGCCCGCCGGCCTGGGAGCCAGCTGATGTTGCACGCGCCCTTTGATCCCGTCGCCCTGGCGGTCCCGTTCTTTGTCCTCGCCATCCTGCTGGAGATCCTGCTCGCCAAGGCGCGCCTGGCGGAAGCGACCTATGAGGGCTGGGACACCTTCTCCTCCCTGGGCATGGGCCTGGGGCGCGGCCTGTTTGGCCTCATCACCGCCGGCGCGGTGTTCGCGGCCACGGTCTGGGTCTGGAACCACCGCGCCTTCACCGTGCCCTTCGACGCCTGGTGGGGCTGGGTGGCGATCTTCTTCCTGGAGGACCTGACCTATTACTGGTTCCACCGGCTGAGCCATGAGCGGCGGTTCTGGTGGGCGGCGCACGTGAACCATCACTCCTCGCAACACTATAATCTGTCGACCGCCCTGCGGCAGACCTGGACCGGCGGTCTGTCGGGCACATGGATCCTGTGGTTGCCCCTGGCCTGGCTGGGTTTCTCGCCGGCCCAGATCGCCATCCAGCAAGGCGTCAGCCTCGTCTATCAGTTCTGGATCCACACCGAGGCCATCAAGAAGCTGCCGGCCTGGTTCGAGGCGGTGTTCAACACGCCCTCGCATCACCGGGTGCATCACGCCCGCAACCCGCGCTACCTGGACAGCAACTACGCCGGCATCCTGATCATCTGGGACAAACTGTTCGGCACTTTCACGCCGGAGCTCGACGAGGAGAAGCCGCGCTACGGCATCGTCAAGAACCTGTCCGGCTTCAACCTGCTGCGCGTCGCCTTCCATGAATGGATGGCGATCGGCAAGGATCTGATCGGATCGCGCAGCCTGCGGGAGGTGGGCGGATACCTGTTCGGCCCGCCAGGCTGGAGCCCTGACGGATCGCGCCAGACCAGCGAGATGCTCAAGGCGGAATGGCGGGCCCAAAGGGGCGGTGACTGACCGTTCCGGGTAGCGCCCCGCGGGTTTCCAAGTCAGACTGATCGCTGTTCAGTCGCCATCAGAGCGACGGAGGAAGCGTCATGTCCGAAGCCGAACTGCCGAGCATCCTGCAGCTCACCCCGCTCAATCCTGACTATCAGGCCGATCCGCACAAGCTGCTCGATCCGCTGCGGGCCCAGTGCCCGGTGCGCAAGGATCCGGTGTCGGGTAGCGTGGTGCTGAGCCGCTACAACGATGTTCGGGCGATCGTCTCCGACCGCAGCCTATGGCGCGACCCGATCAACGCCGAAGAAGGCGCGATGCTGCAGCGAGGCACAGCCAACCTGCAGACCGACCAGCCGCGGGCCGAGACCATTTCGATCCTGCACCTGGACGATCCCGACCACGCCCGCATCCGCCAGCCCCTGTCCCAGGCCCTGTACGCCCGGGTGGCCAAGTTCCGCGGCGAGGTGGAGCGGATCGTCGACGAGGCCCTGGACCGCATCCCCGAGGGCGAGCCCTTCGACCTGATGAGCCTGTTCTGCGTGCCGATTCCCATCGACGTGATCGCCTCGATCCTGGGCGTGGATCATGACCGGCTGGTGGAGTTCCGCGCCTGGTCGGAAGGCTCGATCCTGGGTCTCAATCCCTTCCGCACCGAGGAACAGACCGCCCAGATGGAATGGGCCAGCGCCCAGCTGTCGGCCTATTTCCTCAAGACCATCGCGGAACGCCGGGTGGCGCCGGGCGACGACCTGATCTCCGACATGGTCAAGCTGCAGGGGGAGGGCGCGCCCCTCTCCGACGAGGAGCTGCGGATCAACCTGGGCGCCCTGTTGGTGGGCGGCAACCTGACCACCACCGACCTGATCGGCAACGGGGTCTACCTGTTGCTGAAGAACCCCGGCGAGTTGGCCAAGCTGAAGGCCGATCCTGGACTGATCAACGCCACGGTTGAGGAGATCCTGCGGGTCGAAGGCCCGGTGGACATCACCGGCCGTATCGCCTCCAGCCCGCTCGAGATCGGCGGATGCCCTGTGGCGCCCAAGCAGTCGATCACCACCTTCCTGCGCGCCGCCAACCATGACCCCGAGGTCTTCGAGGACCCGCACAGCTTCAACATCAGCCGCAAACACAAGCCGCATGTGGCCTTCGGCGGCGGGGCGCACATCTGCATCGGCGCGCCCCTGGCCAGGCTTGAGGCCCAGGTGGCGTTGCCCAGGCTGTTCGCGCGCTTCCCGAACCTGCGGCTGGCCGAGCCCGACGCTCAGATGGAGTGGCGCAAACTGCCCTTCTTCCGCGGGCTCGAGACCCTGATGCTGGTCGCCTAGTCCCGCAGCAGGGGCAGGGACAGGCCCGACACCGGCCGGGCGCCGAGGATCTCGCGGCGGAAGCGGAACAGCTCCGCCGGCCGCCCGCCCGTCTCGGAGTCCAGCCGGCCCAGGCCCTCGACCATTTCGGCGCGCTCCAGGGCGCGGCGGAAGTTCTGCTTGTGCAGCGGGACGCCGGCGACAGCTTCCACCGCCCGCTGCAGGGCCGACAGGGTGAAGGCCTCGGGCATCACCTCGAAGATCACCGGCCGGTACTTGAGCTTGCCGCGCAGCCGCGACAGGGCGGTGGCGAGGATCCGCCGGTGGTCGCTGATCATCGGCTCGCCCAAGGCGGGCCCCAGGTCGGCCAGTTCCGCGCGCGGGGCCTCGCCGCGGTCGCGGGCGGCCTCGGGAGCCAAGCCCGCCTCGTAGAGCAGCTCATAGCGCTCGAGCACCCGCTCCTCGTTCCAGGGCGCGCCGTCCTGGGCGAACAGCAGTCGCAGGCGGGAGAGCCGGGCGGGATGGGCGCCGGCCCATTTCATCAAGGCGGGCTCGATGGTGGTCAGGGCCGGCGGGCGACCGTCGCGCCAGTCCTCCCAGGGGAAGAAGCGGAACCAGTCGGCCCAGGCGGTGTCGGGCGCGGCGGTGTCCACCGCCTGAGGCGTCAGGCCCAGATAGCCCACCGAGATGACCCGCCGCGCGGCGCCCGCAGGGCCAGGGCCCAGATTGGCGACCGGGGCGTCACGACCCTTGTCGCCGAAGGTGTAGAGCTGTTCGACATAGCCCAGCTCGAACCGCGTCTGCGCCGTCACGAAGGCGCGCAGGGCGAGCTCGAAGGTCCGATCGGCCTCGGGATCAAAGGGGCCGAAGGGCAGGCCGACCGGCTGGCCCTTGGGCCGCACGGTCAAGACCACGGCCTGGCCATCGCGGATGGCGGCGACGACGGCGGATAGGCCGATGACGACGTCCTGGCTCATCGCCCGTGCCGCGCCTGGAATTCAAAGGGCCGGGCCTGGGCGTAGTCGTAGTCCCCCATGGCGGCCACGGCGTCGACCATCCGGCCGCGGCGGCCCATGACATCGTCCGCGAGGGCGACGATGCGGCGGTTGGGGCTGGCGTGAGCCGCGGCCTGCCGCATCGCCAGGGCGATGGCCCGCTCGTCGGCCTCGGGGCTGCGCTCGCAGGCGATGACGAAGGCGCTGGCGGTGGAGCGGCTGACCCCAGCCCAGCAGTGGATCAGCATGGGCTCGGCCTCGTCCCAGCCGGCGGCGAAGGCCAGCAGGTTGTGGACCAGGGTCTCCTGCGGCAGGACCAGCCCGTCCATCGGCGCATCGATGTCGTTCACCGCCAGCCTCAGGTGTCGGTCCGGGGCGATGCCCTCCGGGGTGTCGATCATGCTGGCGGGGTCCAGCAGGGTCACCATGTGCGACGGTCGGCGCCGGGCGATGATGGCGGGCGCCTCGGCCAGGCCGCTGACGATCAGGGTCACGCTCACTCCGTATCGAAGGCGACGTCGCCGGCGGCGGCGAATCCGGCCGCCTCGGAGAGGATACTGTAGCGCTGCACGTAACGGATTTGCGCCTGAGATGGCGGCAGGGGCTCAATATGCAGGTCGTAGCCCTCTGGCGGGGCGCCGAACAGCTCCAGACCTTCCTTGAGCGAGAAGCCGGCCAGCTGGGTGGCTTCAAAGAAGGCGCAGGCGTGATCGGCCTGCTTGATCAGCTTCTTGATCGCCAGAGGCGTCTTGGCGGGCAGGCCGAAGCGGATGTGGATCGCCGTCTCCAGCTTCTCCTCGAACAGCTTGTAGTCGTAGCCGAGCGCGGCCTTGAACGGGCTGATCATGTCGCCGATCACATATTCAGAGGCGTCGTGGAGCAGGGCGGCCAGCCGCCAGCGCGGCTCGAGGTCCGGCTGGATGTGGGCGCAGATCTCCTCGACCACCACGGAATGCTGGGCGACGGAAAAGGCGTGCTCTCCGGTGGTCTGGCCGTTCCAGCGGGCGACCCGCGCCAGGCCGTGGGCGATGTCCTCGATCTCGATGTCCATGGGGGAGGGATCGAGCAGGTCGAGCCTCCGCCCCGACAGCATCCTCTGCCAGGCCCTGGGCGCCGACGCGCCCTTACGCAGCCCTTTCTTCACCGAAGCGTTCCTTTCAAAGTCGAGGTTGAGACTTGGACCAGAGGTTGAGAGAGATCAATGTAGGCGCAGGGGCGTTCTGCGCACCATCAACAAGACCGAGGGAGAGACGATGAGCTGGGCGAGAATCATGGCGCCGCTTTCGGGCGGACAGGGCGACAAGGCTGCGATCCTTGCCGGCGCCGAGCTGGCCCGTCCCTTTGGCGCGGAGCTGGCCGGTGTCTACACCCCCGCCGACGTCGCCGACGTCATGCCCTGGATGGGTGAGGGCTTCCTGGGCGGGGTGCAGAGCACGGCGCTGGAATCCCTGAAGGAGGCCGCTCAGGCCGGCGAGAAGAACGCCGTCGCCGCCATGCAGGCCTGCGACTACGCCAAGAAGCAGTTCATTTCCCTGCAGACCCCCGTCTGGGCCGGCCTGTCGGCCGAGAGCCGCCTGTCCGACGTGGTGGTCTTCACCTCTGATCCGCCGCGCGGCCGCGGGCCTCTGGCCGAAGCCTTTCAACAGATGGTGGCCGACGAGCAGCGGCCGGTGCTGATCGCTCGGGAGGGCTTCAAGGTCGGCGGCGTGGTCGCCGTGGCCTGGGACGGCGGTAAGGAAGCCAGCCGCGCCGCGCGCCTGGCCCTGCCGCTCCTGGAAAAGGCTGAGCGAGTGGTGATCCTGGCCGCGCCGAAGGCCACCTCGCGCAGCTTCGATCCGTCCAAGCTTCAGGCCTATTACGCCGCGCGCGGCGTTGCGGCCGATATCGACCTGTTGCCGGACTCCGGGGACGCCGCCCCCGTGCTGCTCTATGCCGCCAAGAAGGCCAACGCCGGGGTGCTGGTCGCCGGGGCCTTCGGTCACCCGCGGCTGCAGGAGTTCATCTTCGGCGGCACCACCCGGACCCTGCTGGCCTCCGATCAGCCGACCCTGTTCCTGTCCCACTAAGCGTTCACAAGAGAGATAGCGTAATGACCCTGTCGCGCATCGTCATGCGGCTTGCCCGCAATCCTGGCACCGAATTCGCCGGTGGCGACGACCATCGCGGCTATGCCCTGACGGCGCCGCTCACCGCCGACGGCCACCTGGACGAGGCGACCTACGCGAAGGCCAAGGCGGAGTGTGTGGTGCGCCGGTTCGCGCCGGACGAGGACGCGGTCGAGGGGCGCCTGACCCGCCGCGGTCAGAACTGGTTCTTCGACTATGACGCCTCTGACAGCGCCGATGACGAGCCGGTCCACAAGTTGGGCCAGCACCGCTTCGCCGTCGGCGAGTATGTCACCGTCAATGACGAGGACGGCCGGCCTCTGACCTACAAGGTGGTCGAGGTTCAGCCAGCGGGGTGATCAGGCCCCGCCGTTCTTGCGGACCAGGCGCTTGACGTCGTCGTACATGTCGTTGCCGCCCTTGTCCTTTTCGCCCTTGGCCTTGACCAGGGCGACGACGATGGGGCCGGTGCGGCGGCCGGAAGCCTCATAGCCGACAAAGCTGTAGGCTCCGGCCTTGTCGTGATTGACGTAGATGAAGGTCGCGCGGACCCCGCGGCGTTCGCGGGCCAGGGCCTCGCCACGCAGCCGCACATCCTTGCGCATGCGGATGGTGGCGGTCTCGTCATTGGCGTTGATGTGGATCGGGCCGACCTGGACGTTGGCGGAATCGCCCTGGGCGTCGATGTGGATGCCCGGCAGGTTGATGTGGGCCTCGTCGGCGTCGCTGTCGCCTTGGATCTCGATCTTATGGTCACCGGCGCTGGCCGTGACCTTGGCGCTGGTCTGGCCGTCGCGGACCTCCACCTTGGCGTCTCGGGCGGCGTCCTCGGCCACCTTGGCGGCTTCGGCGGCGGCGCCGGGCGCGGGCGGGGCAGGCGGC